>JAHFQL010000023.1:4782-9773 GCA_023259315.1 Candidatus Woesearchaeota archaeon
TCAAAAAACAACTATTGCAATTTCTGGGATGCATTGCGCTACTTGCGCCCAAACGATTGAGAAAGCACTTTCAAAAGCAGAAGGTGTGCTCAAAGCCAATGTGAACTTTGCTTCTGAAAAGGCTAATGTAGAGTTTGATAAAAACAAGATTGATGAGGATTCATTAAAAGATGTTGTCAAGGAAACTGGCTATAGAGTAATAGAGGAGCATAAATCATCTAGAAATTGGGCAGATGTCAAATTAAAGGTAATCGGGATGGACAACCAGCATTGTGTTGGCACTGTTGGGGACGCCTTGAATCTTGTTAAAGGAATAATTTCAAAAGAACTTTTAGTAAATGAGCATGCTTTCATTAAATACGACCCAACATTAACTAACATTGAAAAAATTAAGAAAATAATCAAGCAAGCTGGGTATGAGCCAGTTGAAATTTCTGGAACTTTAACTGTTGACACAGAAAAAATAGCAAGGCAAAAGGAAATAAAAAAGCTTAAATGGGAAGTGATTTTTGGTTTTATTTTGAGCATTCCAATATTTATACTTTCTTTTCCGCAATGGTTTAAGATAGCCTTGCCTTATCAGAATTATATTTTGCTTGTTTTAGCAACCCCTGTGCAATTTATTTTGGGCTATCGCTTTTATGTTGGAACTTACGTTGGTTTAAGAAATAAAACAGCCAACATGGATACTTTAATATCTGTTGGAACATTTTCAGCTTACATCTACAGCTTGTTAGCAACATTTTTACCAAAAACATTTACAGGAGGCACTTATTATGACACGTCATCAATAATTATAACATTCATTTTGCTTGGAAAATACTTTGAAGCTCTTACAAAAGGAAAGGCATCAGAAGCAATAAGAAAATTAATTGGGCTGCAGGCAAAGACTGCTATTGTTGTCAGGGATGACAAAGAGATGGAAGTGCCGATTGAAGAATTGCAGATTGGTGATGTGTTTGTTGTCAAACCAGGACAGAAAATACCAACTGACGGAATTGTCGTATCTGGTTCTTCCCATGTTGATGAATCAATGATTACAGGAGAAAGCATGCCGGTTTCGAAAAAAGAGAAAGAGAAAGTAATCGGCGCTACAATCAATAAAAACGGAATGTTAAAAGTCAAAGCAACAAAAGTTGGCAGCGATACAATGCTTGCGCAGATTATAAAATTAGTCGAGGATGCTCAAGGCTCTAAAGCACCTATACAAAGGCTTGCTGACAAAGTTTCGTCAATTTTCGTTCCTATTGTTATTTTAATTGCAGTATTATCATTTTTATTTTGGTATCTGATAGCACCAAAATTTACATTGCTCAATTTTATATTACTACCTTCACCCTTCATTTTTTCTTTTACTGTCTTCGTGGCTGTTTTGATAATTGCATGTCCTTGCGCACTTGGATTGGCAACACCTACAGCAATAATGGTCGGCACAGGTAAAGGGGCAGAGAATGGAATTTTGATTAAGAATGCAGAAGCGCTTGAGACTGCACACAAATTGACAACAATAGTTTTTGATAAAACTGGGACTTTGACAAAAGGAAAGCCAGAAGTAACAGATATTGTTGCTCTCGATAAGAAATATGCTGAAAATGATGTGCTGAAGTTTGCTGCAATCGCTGAAAAAGGCTCGCAGCATCCTCTTGCAGATGCGATAGTAAACAGTGCAAAGAGCAAGAGTATTGTGGTAAATGAGCCGAACAAATTTGAAGCCATAAACGGCAAAGGAGCTGTTGCCAAATACAAAAACTATGATATTCTGATTGGAAATGATAAATTAATGGAACAGCACAGAATAAATATTTCTGATGAAATAGAAAATAAAATAAGCAAACTGGAGGAACAGGGAAAGACTACAGTAATTCTGGGTTTGAACAGATCTATTGTCGGATTAATTGCAATTGCAGACACTATAAAGGAAAATTCGAAAGAAGCGATTGACGAATTAAAAAAAATAAATATTGAAACCATTATGATAACTGGCGACAATGAAAGAACTGCAAAAGCAATTGCTGAGCAAGTGGGAATTGATAAAGTAATTGCAGAAGTTTTGCCTCAAGATAAAGAGAACGAAATAAAGAAGCTGCAAAAAGGCGGCAAAGTTGTCGCAATGGTTGGCGACGGAATTAATGATGCCCCTGCACTTGCTGCCTCTGATGTTGGAATTGCTATAGGTGCAGGAACTGACATTGCAATTGAAACGGGCTCTATAATTCTAATTAAAAATGACCTGAGAGATGTTGTAAAGGCAATAAAACTAAGCTCTTATACTATAAAGAAAATAAAACAGAATTTATTTTGGGCATTCTTTTACAATGTTGCAGGGATTCCGATAGCTGCAGGTGTTCTTTACCCATTTATAGGTTTCTTGCTGAATCCAATTATTGCAGGGGCTGCAATGGCGTTTTCCTCTGTTTCTGTTGTTAGCAACAGCCTGTTGATGAGGAATTGGAAGGATTAAGATTCGATAACATATATTCCTTTAGGAATAATTCTGTCAGAAAATTATTAATAAAAGAATTGTGAGGAATATCTTAGCCACAACAGCCCTTAAATATCACTCCTCTTGATAACATAGGGCTTTGTGGTAATTTTCTGATAAACACAAAGGTATATAAATAAAGTGATGCAACAGGAATATAAAAATAACTAAAAAATGGCATCAGGCATAAATTTACAGCCGGAACTGGCGAAGGCATTTGAAGAGATGGGATTCCTTGAATTCACAGACATACAGAAAAAAACAATTCCGCTGATTCAGCAGGGCAAGGATGTCATAGGGCAGTCATTCACAGGCTCTGGAAAAACAGCAGCATTTGGATTTCCAATTCTTGAAAAAACAATGCATAATAATGGCTTGCAGGTGCTGATACTAGTTCCTACAAGGGAATTATGCGAGCAAGTCACAACTGAGATGCGCAAATTTGCGAAGCACAAGAGAATGAATATCATTGCAGTTTACGGCGGAGTTTCAATAAGCCCGCAAATGAGCCAATTGAGGAATGCAGACATTGTAGTTGCGACTCCTGGAAGGATGCTTGACCATCTCGAAAGAGGTACTGCCAAATTAAACAATGTGAGAGTACTTGTTTTGGACGAAGCTGACAAGATGTTTGAAATGGGATTCATAGAAGACGTCAAGAAAATAATTTCCCAAATTCCTAAAGAAAGGCAGACATTGCTTTTTAGCGCAACAATCTCCCACCAAGTCCAGGAAATTGTAAAAAATTACATGAAAAATCCTGAGAAGATAAAAGTGCAGTCGTATGTTGACAAGGAAAAATTGGTGCAGCATTTCTATTCTGTAAATTCAAGGGACAAGTTTTCTTTGTTGGTCCATATTTTACGGCATGAATCGCCCGGATTGACAATAATATTCTGCGCAACAAGAAATCGGGTTGATGCCTTGGGCAAAAATCTTTACAAGCAAGGCATAGAGGCGCAAGTGCTTCACGGCGGCTTGACACAGAACAGGAGAAAGCAGGCAATTGACATGTTCCATGGCAAAAAGGCAGATATATTGGTTGCAAGCGATGTTGCTGCAAGAGGATTGGATATAAAAAATGTAAGCCACATAATAAATTATGACATTCCTAAAACATCAAAAGAGTACATCCATAGGATTGGAAGGACGGCAAGGGCAGGAACAGAAGGAAAGGTTATATCTTTGCTGTCTGAACAAGATCATGACAATTTTAGAAGCGTGCTTGAAGACAGGTCCTTAATTGTTGAGCAATTAAAACTTCCTGAATTCCAAAGATTGCCATTTATTCAATCCCAAAGAAGGGATTTTGGAAGAGGAAGTTACCGTGGTGGGAGCGGAAGACCCCATCACCAAGGACAGCATGAGAGAAGGCCTTATAGTCCAGGGCAGAGAACATATCATACTAAAGCCGAGAAAAAATCAAGATGATACAGGCAGTGAAAGAAGGTATCATTCTGGAACAGAAAGAGGGCATTCTTATCAAAATAGGAGAAGGTTTAGGTAAAGATAAATTCTGCTCCAAAGAACTATCCAAATATTCCAAGCAATCCTTTTGCTTTCTTTTCTTTTGCTTTGATTAATGCATCAATATCTTCCTGCTGTTTCTTTAAATTTTCAATCTGCTCCTTTAGAATTGATTTTGCAACATCGCTTGGCACTTCATCAACGAGCTTTGTTAATGCATCAATTGAGTTACTTAATTTTTCCTTGCTTTCTTGCAACTGATTGATTTCTTCCTGCTCTGCTTTTTTTGCCAAGCCCAAAAACAATCTTATCTTGTAGCCAAGCCCTTTTTGCTCCTCTTTCTTTTCTATTTCACTCAATTTGCCTGAAACATTGAGCACATCGCTGGCTTTGTCTTCGATTATGTAAAGGTACTCTTTTGGCACATCAGAATCCCTTAATGAAGCAAGCTTGGTTGCAATATCCTCAGATTTCTGCCCTGCAACAATCTTTTCCTTTACTTCTTTTGCCCTTTCAGAACTTTCAACAGAGCTTAGCTTTGCATTGACAACAAATGGCAGCTGCTTTATATCTCCAAATCTACTTGGATCAATTGTTCCTTTGTAAACAGTTGTATCTTGCAGTTTTAAATCTTCCTTAAGATTGTCAACAAAAAGCTTTAATTTGTCAAAATCGCTTTGAGTTGCGGTGTTTAAGACAGCCAAAACAACCTCTGCCTTTTCTGATTTTCTTACATCATCTTCATTTTCTATTAGATTTGTGAACTTGCATCTTTTCTTTACTTCTTCTACAATAAAGTTTCTTAGTTTTTCTTCTGTCAGAGTTTCTTTGCATTTGTCTGCTAGGCCTTTCATTTGCCCGCATCTTTTTGTGCTTTGCTCAACACAGCGTTGTTTTTCTTCATCTATTTTTGAGCATCGTTGCTCAGCATACTTTATCTTAGAAATTGTGTCTGTATCGCAGTGTTGTTCAATCTTGGCAGAATAATCAGCAGCATTCTTTTGCTCCTGCTCCTTGCATTTTTCTATAAAAGTGTTTTTGT
>JAHFQL010000023.1:9873-14004 GCA_023259315.1 Candidatus Woesearchaeota archaeon
AAAATCTTCTTTTTTAATTCCGCCCATGCATCGATTTATGAATTTTTCTTTGTCACAATTCTGATATTGCTTAAACTTCTCGCATTCTCTAACCAGTCTTTCTCCTTCAAAATCAAACCTTTTTTCACATGATTTTTCTATATTCTGAATTCTCTGCTCCATGTTTGACTTATCCCTTACCTTGCATGCCTCAATTATAGCATCTCTGTTTGCTGGGCATGCATACGCAACTGCTTGCATTTTTTCCATTTCAGTTGCACCATCCCTCATCATGGAAGTCCCTATCCTTGCGCAGTTATTTTTCATCATATCACTGCATTTTAATTCATTATTCTCAAACTCACTGCATATTTCTTGCAAGTCTCCTATTTTTTCTTTCAATTTGCTAATCAATATATCGGCCATTTTGTTTGGGTCATTGCAGTATTGTTTTATATCCCTGGGATCAATATCATCACCAATGTGCTGGAAAACTCTCCCAAATATCATTTGCTCTTTTGAATAGCCTTCGTAAGATGGTCCTGCATCATATCCATGCACAATGCCCTCATTCTCATAAGAAAATGTATCTTTTCTGTTCATTCTTCCCTTGAGCTGCATTATAGCTTTTTGTAATTCCTCTTCTGAGAATTTACCACCCATTTTTGCTTTCATCATCGCGCGCATCTCATCTTCATTTGCATCCCCTTTCATGAAGCGCTCCATCATTTGGTTTTCTTTTTCATGTGTAGTAGAAGAACAAATATCCTTTGAGCAATCAGAGCAATCTTTTGGAAATCCGCCAGGGCAAGTTCCGCTAGATGAATCACAACAAACATATGCTTTGCATAAATCTGCATTACAACGAGAAGATGTGGAAGTTACTCCAGATGGAGAAATTGTCGCTGTACTGGATTCAGCTTGATTTTCAGCAAAAGAAATATTTGTAAAAAGAAATAATGTAATAATTAATAACGCCCAGAATTTCTTTACTTTAATCACCTTTTTTATATTTTATTTTATTACTTCTATTTAAATTTAACTAAATCTCAAAACCATACTTGCCGTACATTGGAGTAAACAAAAAAGGACCTAAAAATTCTAGTTCAAGACGCCCATCTTTATCTTTTATACCTCTTACCATTTCCTGCTCGTATTTATTGCCAACAGGGCCTACGATGATTCCATTTGGCTTGAGTTGTTCAAGCAAAGATTTTGGAAATTCCTTGCAAGCAGCTGTGATTACTACTTTATCAAAAGGCGCTTCGCTGGGCATTCCATTTGAACCATCCTCTTCGTGGACAAAAACATTATCAATTTTTGCTTTTCTTAAGTTTTGTCTTGCAAAGCTAATAAGTTCTGGCACAACTTCTGTTGTTACCACCTTTCCTTTGCCAATTATTTTTGCAATTATTGCTGCCTGATATCCAGAGCCAGTGCCTATCTCAAAAACTTTTTCACCAAGCTCTAGCTCCAATGCATGCGTCATCATCATAACTGTTGTTGGCTGGGAAATTGTTTTTCCCCTGAGCAAAGGAAGAGGCATGTCTTGGTACGCTTCATTTTTAAGGTTTTCAGGTATAAAATTTTCCCTATCGATCTCCTTAAAAGCCTTCAATTCCATCTCCCTGAAGCCAAAATTCTCCCTCCAAAATTTTATAAGCTCAGTTTTTTGGTCCATAATATCTTCATTGAGCATAAAAATGGGCAAGTACTTAAATTTTTTTAATGAATTGTAGTTTTATTTGATTTTTTCTTGTTTTGAGTATTGAAATTGATGCCAGCCAAGCATATTTAGGCAAAACATTTTTATAGCACAAAAAGATTGCTATGCTAATGGTAGAAAAAGAACAGGTTATTGAGGTTTTAAAAAAGGTTAATGATCCAGAAATACAACTAGATATTTGGAGCCTTGGACTAGTTTATAATGTAGAACTTGAAAATAACAAAGTGAAGATATTAATGACTTTTACAAGCCCTATGTGCCCTTATGGTCCTGCTTTGATGGATGATGTCAGAAGGCAAATTTCTGCAATTGACGGGGTCGGTGAAGTGGTAATTGAACTAACATTTAATCCAGTCTGGGGTCCTGAAAAGATGACAGAAGAGGCAAAGATTGCGCTTGGCATATGATTTTAGAAATGTTTAAATAGTAAAATATAAAGTTATTTCCCATGATAATAAAGTTAAGCATCATTGCATTGTCAATTCTTGGCCTTATTTTTGTTGTGATGCCTTATTTCAATTATGCAGTTTTTGATTTCCAATGCGGACAAGTGGGATGCAGTGATTGTGCCGCCAATAGAGTTTATGAGCCAAAAGTTTTCTGCAAACCTCAAGATAGCGCAACCGCTGGCTGCAATAAAGACTGCAAAGTTAGGAATTATAAATGCGGCTTTGATGAAGATTTTTCAGATTCCTGCTTGAGATGTGTACAAGATTGCAAAAATAATGAAGCATTAACTCAAGAAAATAAGATAGATTGCTTCAATAAGTGCCATCAAAGTTCTTGATTTAATGGGCCCAGCCGGAATTGAACCGGCGCCCTAACCCTGTGAAGGTTATGTCCTAGCCACTAGACCATGGGCCCGAAGTTTAGCTTAGATATTTTGTTTATAAAGATTTTCTATAAAACTAATGCTCAATAATAAAGCTCAATAACTAAAAAACAACAATTAAAATTTTAATCAAAAGATAAAGAATATCTATTTATCACTAACTTCAACCTTTGATTCATCCTTAAAAATTTTCTCTCTTATTTCATTAGAGTACCTGTGCGCTAAGTGCAATGGCTCTGGCAGTTTATGAGGAAACTTTAAGCAATTTTTAACAATTTCAACGCTTGTCTTCAAGCTAATTTTATGCCCAGGGCTGACATATATTGGCTTTGAATGCTCTCTTGTAACAACTGCTTCTGCTCTAGATTCTTTATCAACATAAACTTTGTTGCCTTTTGCTTCACCGATAAGCAGCTGCTTTGCAACTCCGATTGAGGCTTGGTCTAAGAAAATACCTATGTGGGATGCTAATCCGCATCTTCTTGGATGCAAAATGCCATTGCCGTCAAAGAGCAGAACATCTGGCTTGTTTTCAAGCCTTAAATACGCTTCTGAAATTGCATGCCCTTCTCGATAAGCAAGAAATCCTTTTACATAAGGAAACTTTGCCTTTACAACAGCAAAGACTTTTTCTTTTAGCTCCATTGTTTTGTAGTCGCAAACCACAATCGCTGCAATTACATCGTCTTGGGAATAAGCGCTGTCAACCCCTCCAATTAATTCAAGCTTGTCAAAAGAGTCCTTTAAAATAACCTTTTTAGCCAGCTTCAGCTGCTCCCCTTCTAGCTTGTTTAGTTCTATCATATAACAAAAGTATAGAAAACGCTTATTTAAAATTTATGTTGCGCAACCAATAAAAATTCATTGTATCGGAAAAATATAGGTACAATATTATGCCAATCAACACAAACAAAATAAACCAAGGCCAAAATGATGATTTCTTTTCAGCTGTTTGTTTGTGTCCTGATTTCTGTTTTATGGAAGCATCAATTTCTTTCTTAGCCTTTAATTCCTCTCTTTGTTTGTAATAATCTATTTCTTCCAGAGCTTTTATAGCCTCTTTTCTTTTTATGCCTTTTTTTAAGAAATCTGCTTCAATTTTATTTAAGGTATAGCCCTGGCTTGATTCATACCTTCCCAATTTGACAAGGTCTTTGTGCGATAATTTCATTTCCATCACCACTTCATTTAAATATGCTATTAAAATACAAAAATATTAATCCAGAAATAATCAATAAAAACAATATAAGAATGCCGAGCAATGATTTTCTTATGTTTTTAGCTTCCTGGCGTATTTTGTGCTCAAAAGCTGTTATTTCGTGCAAGGCTTTAAGCGCCTCGTGCTGTTTTAGACCTCTCCTTAAAAGATAATTCTCAATATGGGACAAAGATAAGCCTCTTTCAAAAGCTTCTGTTCCCCATTTGACAAGATGTTCGTGAGACATAAAAATGATAGCTGCCCTTATCACCTCTTTTTTAAGGGTTTGGCCCCCTTATACGGTTTATACGTGGGGGTGGTTTGAGAAGAAATCGTTTCCGGGGGCCAAATTGAAGAGTTTGAGTTTTTTAAATTATTGACATTTCACCTTGTTTT
>JAHFQL010000111.1 GCA_023259315.1 Candidatus Woesearchaeota archaeon
AAGGACAGATGCAGGAAAACCCACATAGCTTTGATGGCTTTGTCTCATGAAATAAGAACTTATTTTAGAGCTTTGGAACATAAAGTTCAAAGCTTTTTTGTGTTATTTTCCGACAACCCCCAAACGAGTAACTGGTAGTACGGTTCGGTCAATTAAAGTTAGCATGCAAAACAAGGAAGTAGCATTCAAAGTTCTTGCTTGCTCAGCGCTCCGCAGAGCAATGAATTCTTTATTCAAAGAACTTTTCTACTAAGCCCATAGCATTTGAAGTTAATTTGATAGAATAGAAAGTTTTTTAATCTAGAAAATTTAAATATATGGTATGGCTGAAGAGACTGTAGTTTGCCAGATTTGCAACGAGCGCAAGAAACTGAGAGATGTTCTGCCAGCAGAACTGGTAAGAAATTCGGTTGTTGAAACTATAAAGAAAAAATATCCAAAATGGTCTTCTGATGGTTATATCTGTTATACTGATTTAAATAAGTTCAGGATTGAGCATGTGCAGGATGTTCTTGAGACAGAAAGAGGCGAGCTTTCGCATCTTGATCAAGAGGTAGTCAAGAGCTTGAAAAAACACGACGTGCTTACAAAAAACATCAATACCGAATTTGAAAGCAATCTTACTTTTGGGCAGAGATTGTCTGATAGCGTAACCTTGTTTGTTGGAAGCTGGCCTTTTATAATATCATTTTTTATAGTTCTTGTATTGTGGATAGGGGTGAACACAATAATCATATGGAAGCCGTTTGATTCTTACCCATATATACTTTTGAATTTGGTATTGTCCTGTATTGCAGCTTTCCAAGCCCCTATAATCATGATGAGTCAGAACAGGCAGACTCAAAAAGACAGCATAAGGGCAGAGCATGATTACAAGACTGATCTTAAGGCAGAGCTGGAGATAAGGCACATAAATTCCAAGATTGACCAATTGATGTCCCACCAATGGCAGAGGCTGTTAGAGATACAAAGGATTCAGATGGAATTGATGGATGACCATATGAACAATGATAAAAAACGATCTTCTAAGAAGAAAAAATAAAACAATAATTTTTTAAATAGACATTCTCTTTCATTTGATGGGTGACAAAATTCAGAACAACACAAAAGGGCAAACGGATACTTGTAACGTCAGCACTCCCTTACGCAAACGGGAGTCTGCACTGCGGCCATCTGCTTGAGTACATACAGACCGATATATTCGTCAGGTTTCTAAGGTTGATTGAGCATGATGTTCTTTATGTCTGCGCAGACGACACTCATGGCGCTCCAATCGAGATAAAATCCGCAGAATTGGGGATAACGCCAGAAAAATTGATTGGAGACGTGTATAAGGAGCATGTGCAGGATTTTAGCGATTTTTTTATCAGCTTTGATAATTATTACACAACAAACAGCCCTGAGAACAAGCATTATAGTGATTTGATTTTTACAAGATTAAAAGAAAAAAATCTGATTTACACAAAAGAAATAGAGGTAACTTATTGCGAGCATGACAAAAGAACTTTGCCGGACAGGTATGTCAAGGGAAAATGCCCGAAGTGTGGAACTCCGGACCAGTATGGCGATGTATGCGAGAACTGCAATGCGGCTTACAAAACAATTGACTTGATTGAACCTTATTGCATTGTTTGTAAAAATAAACCCATCAGAAAAAAATCACTGCATTATTTCTTCAAGCTAAGCAAATTCTCCAAGAAACTTGGGTCTTGGCTTGAAAAAAACAAAAATCTGCAGCCGGAAATCAAGAATTTTGTATTTAACTGGATAAAAAACGGTCTAGAGGACTGGAATATCTCAAGAGATGGTCCATATTTTGGCTTTAAGATTCCCGGAGAAGAGAACAAGTATTATTATGTCTGGCTGGACGCACCTATCGGATACATTGCAAGCACCGATAATTATTGCAAAAAACATAACTTAAAGATAGAGGATTACTGGCACAGCAAGAATTCAAGGATATACCATTTTATCGGCAAGGACATAATCTATTTTCATTTCTTGTTCTGGCCCGCAATGCTACTTGGCTCGGGATTTAATTTGCCGTATGATATTGCAGTGCATGGCTTCCTGACTGTTAACGGCGAGAAAATGTCAAAATCTAGGGGGACTTTCTTTACTGCAAGGGAATTTCTGCAGAGATACAATGCAGAGCACCTTAGGTTTTATTACGCCGGCTTGCTGAGCAAGAAAATGTCTGATGCTGATTTAAGCTTTGACGATTTCAGGAAAAAAATAAACAATGAATTGGCTGCAAACATAGGGAATTTCTTCTTTAGGGTTTTGAGCTTTTTGAACAAGAATTTTGATGGTTACATTAAAGACATTGGTAATGATAAGCAACTGACCAAGGAAATAAATGAAGCAGCCAAAAAAATACATAAGGATTATTCCGATTTGAACTTCATTGAGGCAACAAAAAATATACTCCATATTTCTTCCCTTGGAAACAAATACTTCCAGGACAATGAGCCGTGGAAACTTATTAATGAAGACAGGGAAAAAACACATGAAATTTTGGGGTTGTCAGTAAATATCGTCAAGAATTTGAGCATTTTGATTCAGCCAATTTTGCCGAATTTTTCATTAAATTTACAGAAACAATTAAATCTTCAAAATCTCAAATGGAAAAATATTGATTTTAAGCTGAAAAATCATAAGATTGGAAAAGAAGAAATTTTGATTGCGAAGATAGAAGAAGACGCAAAGAAACCAATTTTTCCATTAAATCTTAAAATTGCCCGCATAATAGATGTTCAGAATCACCCAAATGCAGACAAACTTTATGTTCTGCAGATTGATTTAGGAAATGAAAAAAGACAGTTAGTTGCTGGGCTTAAGGAGCATTACTCAATTGATGAATTAAAAAATAAAAAAATAATTGTAATTACCAATTTGAAACATGCAAAGCTTAGGGGAACTGAAAGCCAGGGAATGCTTCTTGCAGGAGATGATGGAACACATGTAGGTGTTTTGACTGTTGATAAATCAGAGGCTGGTGAGAAAGTTTATCTTGATGGCTTTGAGAACTCGACAAAAGAATTAATTTATGATGAATTTGCAAAATTAATAATTACCATTAAAGACGGAAAACCAATTTTTGAAGGAAATAATTTCAAGACAGACAAAGAAATTGTTAAGGTTGAGAAAGTGAGAGATGGGGCTAGAGTAAGATAAAAACCTTTAAATACAACCAAACTCAACAATAGTTAATATGGAACAAGAAGCAGAAATAAAACAAATAATAACAAAAGAAATGACTATTGGGGATGTTGTTGCTAAATACCCTGCTATTATAGAGCCATTGCAAGAGGCAGGAGTGCATTGTGTTGGCTGCCATGTTTCTTATTCTGAAAGCTTGGAAGACGGATTCAAGGGGCATGGGATGACCGATGAGGAAGTTGATTCTGTAATATTAAAACTAAACAAGTCGGTTACAGAGTACAAGC
>JAHFQL010000112.1 GCA_023259315.1 Candidatus Woesearchaeota archaeon
AGGACAGATGCAGGAAAACCCACATAGCTTTGATGGCTTTGTCTCATGAAATAAGAACTTATTTTAGAGCTTTGGAGCATAAAGTTCAAAGCTTTTTTGTGTTATTTTCCGACAACCCCCAAGATTTCAAAACATTTATAAATCACAGCAGTTTCTTGAAACTTATATTTTGAGGTATTTAACATGGAACCAGCAAGACCTTTGGATGCATTAAACAAGGTAAGGGACAAGAGGATAATTGTTGAGTTGAAAAACAATAAGCAATATATTGGCAAATTAAAGTCGTTTGATATCCATATCAATATAGTTATTGAAGACGTTGAAGAAAGAATGAATGGCGAGACAACGAGAAAGCTTGGCACTGTTTTTATAAGGGGAGACACAATAACTGTGATTTCTACAGAATAGACTTCTAGTGGTTTAAATGAAAGGCACACCATCGATGGGCGAGAAATCCGGCAAGAAGAATATGATATACTGCAGGCGCTGCGGCAAGAGGACTTTCAATCTTGGCAGCAAGTGGAGATGCTCTTCATGCGGCTATGGAAAGAGCGCGAGGCTCAGGCATTACAAGTGGAATAAAAAGATCAAGTGAAAATAAATATATTTTTAAATTAACTTCTTTATCATGTTTCTATTGCGGAGGTGCCGGAGCGGTCAAAAAGCTTAAAGCTTGACCACACGGGATAGGCTTAGGCATGTCAAGGTGTTATGAGCAATAATGCAATGACTTGAAGACACCTATTGGCTTAGTGCCTACGCAGGTTCGAATCCTGTCCTCCGCACTTATACTCTAAGTGAATGCGGTAAAATCAGAAACCGCATACGCTTACATTATTCTTGCGTGCCTTCCGCATATATCTTCTAATGGACTGCGTTGTCTTACACAGCTATTTAAGGAAATATCGTAACTCTGTAATCAGCATGAGCGGAAAAGGAAATGCATACGATAATGCATTCGCAGAGAGTTTTATCAAAACTCTCAAAGTTGAGGATGTGCATATCAACGAGTATGAGACATTTGAGGAAGCACACGCCAACATCAAAAACTTTATCGAGTTGGTGTACAACGAAAAGAGGTTACATTCCAGCATCGGATATGTGCCACCATCAGAATTTGAAGCGGAAATTTTAAATAAACAGTCTCTTAACTTACCGTAAACTTAATGGGGTTCACTCCAGTTATTGGATTACTAAATAAAAATGCAAAAATCAAATTTAACAATTGATGAGATGGCTACTTTCTGCAAGAGAAAGGGATTTGCCTATCTTAACTCTGAAATATATGGAGGCATTGCTGGATTCTATGATTTTGGGCATTTGGGAGTTGAATTAAAGAATAATATAAAACAGGAATGGTGGAAAACTTTTGTGCAGCAAAGAGACGATGTTGTAGGGATAGATGGGAGTATTATAACTCATCCAATGGTTTGGAAGGCTTCCGGGCATGTTGACGGCTTTACTGATGTCTTGATCGACTGCATGAAATGCGGCTCCAGGTTTCGGGCAGACCAATTGATTGAGGATAAATTGAAAATTGAAACATCTGGGATATCAATTGAGGATATTACAGAAAAAATAAAAAAAAATAAGATAAAATGCCAGAAATGCGGGAATGAATTAAGCAACCCGAAAAGATTTAATTTGATGTTCTCAACTCACGTGGGCCCGGTAGAAACGTCCAGTTCTATAGCTTTTTTGAGGCCTGAAACAGCACAGATAATATTCGCAAATTTTAAACTGGTTCAGGAAAATGCGAGGCTAAAACTGCCATTTGGAATTGCACAGATTGGAAAATCATTCAGGAACGAGATTTCACCAAGGGATTTCCTCTTCAGGATGAGGGAATTTGAGCAGATGGAATTAGAATATTTTGTCAATCCTGAAAAACAGGACGAATGTCCTTATATGAATGAAGTTTTAGGCTATGAACTGAATGTTTTTTCTTCTGAGATGCAAAATAAAAACGAGAAGATGGAAAGATTGTCCATTAAGGAGTGTCTTTCCAGAAAAATAATCAAGACAAGGTGGCATGGGTACTGGCTTGCTCAAATGCATAAGTGGTTTGTTGACTTGGGAGCACAATCAGATCATTTCAGGATAAGGCAGCACGTGAAGGATGAATTATCCCATTATGCTCTGGACACTTGGGACTTGGAATACGAGTTTCCTTTTGGATGGAAAGAGTTGCAAGGGCTTTCTAACAGAACCGATTTCGATTTGAAGCAGCACATGACACATTCTAAAAATGATTTAAGCATTTTTGACGAGGGTACAAAGAAAAAAATAATTCCGCACGTGATATGCGAGCCATCACAAGGCGTAGAAAGGGCTTTTCTGGTTTTCATGTTTGATGCTTACCATTTTGACAAGTCAAGGGATAATATAGTTTTGAAATTGCACCCAAAGATTGCTCCAGTCAAATTGGGAGTTTTTCCGCTAGTTTCAAACAAAAAAGAGCTTGTTGATATGTCCAAGAAGATTCATAATGAATTAAAGCAAAACTGGACTTGCACTTTCGATGTTTCTGGCTCGATTGGCAGGCGATATGCAAGGGCAGACGAGACCGGAGTTTATGCCTGCATAACAGCTGATTTTGAAAGTTTGGAAGACAATTCGGTGACAGTCAGGGCAAGGGACACGACAGAGCAGATTCGTGTAAAAATAAATGATTTGAAGGATGTTTTGGGCAAGTTCCTTAATGGAGAAAAATTAAGCAAGTTGGGAAAGGGTGTGGATTGATAATGCAATTTCAAAATTCTGGCTTAATCTAGGAAAAAATATTAATATGACCTAATACTTGAATTCATTATGTTAGATCAAAAATATGACAAAGCAACTTTTGCAGCAGGCTGCTTCTGGGGAGTTGAGGCAGAGTTCAGGCAGATAAAAGGAGTCATTTCTACCAGAGTTGGCTATATCGGTGGCCACATGGAAAATCCTTCATATGAAGATGTGTGTACGGATGAAACAGGGCATGCAGAGGCTGTTGAAATAACATATGACCAAAAAAAAGTACATTACGAAAATTTATTGAAAGTGTTCTGGCAAAACCATAATCCAACGCAATTAAACAGGCAAGGCCATGATGTGGGCACCCAATACAGATCTGCAATCTTCTACCATAATAAAAATCAAAAAGAAGCAGCCTTAAAATCATTGAAGGAAGAGCAAAAGAATTACAAAGCCAAGATTGTAACAGAAATTTTAAAGGCAACTAAGTTCAACGAGGCAGAAGACTACCATCAGCAATATTTAGAGAAAAGGGGATTAAGCACCTGTCATATTTAGAAGCAAAAATTATGATAAAGTATTTAAATCAATTTGTAACTTAAACAGATATGAATCCCAAACTTTTTATCCAGATAAAAAAAGAGTATGACGATTTCTACAGGAGCCTTTTGCAGAGAGGCAGGC
>JAHFQL010000024.1 GCA_023259315.1 Candidatus Woesearchaeota archaeon
GAATATTTTTTTGTTTATTGTTATCATGTTTTTGAAATTAAATGCTCCTGCCTAGCTATAAACCATTTTGTTAAAAGTTGTAGATTATTAATTTTTATATTTTATTTATTTTCTACAATGAAATTTTGCTTGTCAATGCAATAAAAAAGGCAGAGTCTCTTGAGTGACTTTACCATGTCTTTCTGTAAGCCTCAAACTCTTCGTAGAATTTCTCAAGTGTTATTCCGAATGCACTTTGAAAGGCGGTTGATACATCCTGCCCTTTGCCCATGTTTGCGCAGAAATCATCAAGTGCTGTTATCGGTTTGTCTTTAATCAAATAATCCACTGCCGTTGCAAATAACGGATAAGCAAATTGAAGATTAGCGTGTGAAGTTCCCTCATTCGTTTCAAAAGATTTTAATAAACCTGTCTCCTGTTTTGCCAATGGGATTATCTGCTGAATACTAAATGGGAAACTCCATCCTGCTTCAGGCATTACTTTGTATGACAGCAATACAGCTTCTCCCTCATAGAACCATTTTGGGGCGGAGAGGCGTTCTTGAGCTATACTGCCGCACCCATTTTGAAATTGGTATACATGCACATATTCATGCATCGAAACCCCATTGTGCGGTTCTCCACCAATCTGTTTCTTTGATTCTGTCTGCATATTCCAAATATCACTTTTCGTTTTGACCTCAATCACCGTTATTCCATTTTCCACCACGACTTGGGCTCCAGTTGAAAGGTCGCCAGTGGCTTGAGTGGCGCTAACCCTTAACCCCGACGGTTGGTTTGTGCTTTTCCCAAACCACTTCTTAAGATAAAAATCCATTGCTGATATTCCGTGTATAACAAAAAGCCGATCCTCATCAGTTACACCGCTTGCAAATTCCGCTTTGACAAGGGAAGGCAATTCATTGAAAGCTTGTTTTTGTTCGCCTCCTGTTTGTTCACTCCCTAACGCTACTCCTTTTTTTTCAAACTCGCACAACTTTTGGCAAGCGGGTTGAATAGATGAATAAATACTGCAATCGGGCCATTGGACTTTCTTGCCAGCTTTCCAATCTTCGCACAGTTGCTTTCCCCGGGGATCCGGGATATAAGAACAAGAAGGCGGCCAACATCCAAAATCGTCTTTTCCAGTAGCTTGTTGCTGGGTTTGAGCTGGTTGTGTTGATGCAGTTTCTTTTTTTTCAAGCTCGCATAGCTTTACGCAATTTGGATAATCAGATAATATGGAACAATCTGGCCACTGAATTGCCTTTCCGGATTTCCAATTACCGCACATCTGCCTTGCATAGCCTTCTGGCAAGGAGTCGCATGAAGAGAAGCAGCCAAAATCATCCTTTGCATTTGTTTGTTTAGTTTGAGTAGTATTTATTTTTCCAGTGCTTGGAGTTTTAGTTTGTTGCTGAGGAACGCAACCAATCACAGCGATTAACAAAATTAAAAATATAATAAAATTTTTAGACATTAAACATCATAATAGAATCATGATGAAAGGTGTTTATAAATATTTCTTTTTAAATTCTGAGTATTACAAAATAAGTATAATGCTCCTGCCGAGATTTGAACTCGGGTCACTGCCTCGAGAAGGCGGTATGATTGGCCGGGCTACACTACAGGAGCGCATCAGTTCAGAATTCTAAGGGGTTTTTAAAAGTTGAGGTTTTGGCTATTGCAAAAAACTATAACTCTTTCATCAGGCTATCAATATTAAGCCTTTTTGTGTACATGTCAATTTTTCCATGAGTGTCCTTGGGCCATTTGTTTCTGGGCCTGTCAGCGTAAATCTCAATTCCATTTCCGTCAGGATCTTTTAGGTATATTGCTTCACTGACGCCATGGTCTGATGCCCCTTCTATCGGCCAATTATTATCGGATAGCCTTTTGAATACTCTTGCAAGCTCCTTCCTGCTTGGGACAAGAATTGCAAAATGATAGAGTCCGGTGCTTCCTTTTGGTGGTGGATTTCCGTTGGCGCTCTCCCATGTGTTCAGGCCAATGTGATGGTGGTAACCACCTACAGAAAGAAATGCTGCGCTATTACCCATTCTAGTCATTACTTCAAAACCCAGAATTTTTGTGTAAAATTTCACAGAGCGTTCCAAATCGGCAACCTTAAGATGCACATGCCCGATTGATGTCCTTGGGTCAATTGCCTCGTTGGGTTTGGATTTACTCATTGTTGCTAAAGTAACTTGAATATATAATAATTTAATGATTGAAAATTTCACAAATTATTCAATATTACCTTATTTTTCTTTTTTTGAAGATTCTTCAAATTTTTTATATAGAAATATATAAACTCCCACAATAAGCAATAAACTTATCGAGAACAATTCAACAAACATACCAAGACTTATAGAAGCTTGATCACTTTTTGAGGTTATTGCGAAAGCTAATATTACTCCAATGTAAGTCCCAATTAGCAATTCAATTATAATATCTAGTAGCTTTTCATAAAATTTATCCATACTGATTTAAAAGATTTTTAAAATTATATAAAGTTTTCTATAAAATAAAACGCCGGAGCTGGGACTTTCAATCCAGTGGAAGTGTTAAGTCAGGCAACGAATGCTCGCACCCAAGATGCAACCACCATGATTTTGAACCCAGATATCCTTTCGGAAACAAGCTTTCCAGGCTTGCGCGATACCGAGTTACGCGACCCCGGCGTGATAAAAAACTTGAATTGGTTTTTGGTTATTTAAAAAATTATGTATTTTTAAAATTTCCAGAAATCTTGGATTTTTGTGGTATAAATGTTTGTTGATCTATAATTTAAATCAAAAAATTTAAATAAACTAATTTATAATTAGGGGGCCAGAGGTGATTTGATGCAAAATTTAAAATTAACAATAATGTCCATTTTTCTAATGATTTTAGTTGTTGGTTGCTCTCAGCCGCCAGCTTCTGCTCCAACGCAAAATACTCCAACTACAGCAAGCCCAGCAGCTTCTGGGAAACTAATTTCTGTAACGATACAGGGATTTAAATTCAGCCCTGCTGATGTTACTGTAAATGCAGGCGACACAGTTGAATGGACAAATGAAGATAGCACGCCGCACACAGTAGAAAGTTCTGACGGCTCCCTGAAATCAGACGAGCTTGCAAAAGGCGACAAATATAGGTTCACTTTTACAAAAGCTGGAAAGCATGATTATATATGCGGAATCCACCCTTCCATGCATGGCTCTGTAACGGTGCAGTAGATGAGTAAATTCTATTCAAATTTGATTTTTTCCATCTCAATAACTGCAGTAATGAACGCGCTGGACATGACTTACCATGTCGCAACGGGCTGGGCCGTCCACCTTAATTATGTTGCAATAAAATTGACAGTCATTTTCTTGACAGTTTGGATGATAACCCAGTTCATCGGAATTGGAAAGGAAGAAGGAATAGTAGCAAGCATCTTCGGGCCATTTATTTTTTATATTTATTACCAGTTTGCCAGCGCAACTCTGAATAGGGCTATATTCAAAATAGACGAGCAATTTTGGTTTTTCTTTTTGCACGCTGCCTTGATGCTTATTGCTTATTTTGCCGCATTTAACTTTGTTAAATCAAAAAGGCATTTGATAAGTGCAGTATGTTTTGTTGTAATGGCCAGCTTCTTTGCGATTGCGCTTGATGCCATGCTTATAATGCTCAGATGGCGCTTGCAGGGGATTGATGAGGAAACAGCAGCAAGATTAATTACATTCAGCGTTATTTTAATTGCAGTTATTGCTTACATTGTTGGCGTAATTGCAGGGATACTGGCAGATAATTTGCTGAAGAAAAAATACCTTGATAGATTGATTGCAGCCGCAATCAGCTGCTTAATTATTATTTTATCAACAAAAGATTTGGCGCATGCAGTATTTGCATTTGCTTTTGTGATTGTTGTCTACTATATCATTCACGGATTCAAAAAGGGAATTGCAGCTGGTGCATAATGGAAAAGAAAGGATGGTTTGTTTTGGGGATTGTGACGGGAATTATCGGCAGCTTTTATGAATTTGTCCCAAGAAAGACAATAAAGTCAATAGCCGATTTTCTGCTTTTTGATATTAGTGTGCTTGGCCACAGAATAAGGCACAATGATTTAATTTTACTAGGCACTGTAATGCTGATAATTAGTTTTGTCAGCTTCTATAAAATCTATAAGTTAAAGAAAAATAAAAAAATAATTAATTTATTTCTTTGACATTCTTCCCGTTCTGACTGCTTCGCAGTTTGGGCATTTGCTTGAGCCAATCTGGCCAACACCTACAACTACAAACAGTGCAGTCCACCATGAGATACCCCAAAAGTCCCATGTGCCAAGGTCTTTCAAAAGAAAAATAACGCCCAAGACCAAAAAGCTAGCTCCGCCTATCATCATACAATTCTTACATACGCACATAATCTATCACCTATATTGGAAATTAAATTTACACTTTAAATATATTTCTATTTCTTGAGACTGTTATCTTAATCATGTTTGAGAAAAAAGTCTCGTCTAGGTGGTGTGTTGTACCGTTTCCGAAATTCTTTTGAAGCTATTCTTCGCTCAAAGATTTAATCTTAGAGGCCAGACAGTTCTTCATTAAATGTGCTTTAACGAGCAGAGAAGGTGCTTCAAAGAGCTTCTTTGCCGCAGGATACTTCGCCAGATATTTCTGAACAATCAATAATAGATGTACTTACTTTTATACTTTACGAAAAAGTTAAGGTAACAGTTCCCTATTTTTCTATTGGATAACTACCCAAAATTTTTAAAAATACAGAAGATGCCTCCATCTCGCTTAATGCCAGCTTTACTTTTTCGTCTTCAATCCCTCCTTCAAAATCAACATAGAAAACGTATTCCCAGGGATTATCTGGGAGAGGCCTTGATTCCAGTTTTGTAAGATTTATCCCTTGCTTCGCAAGCCGTTGAAGGCAATTTATCAATGCTCCTGGATAATGCTTAGTCTTAAATGCTATGCTCGTCTTTTCCCTCTTCATGTTTTCCGGAATTTTGTCAGCATTTGAGATGACAAAAAACTTCGTCATGTTGTTATCATGGGTTTGAATGTTTTTATCAAGAACATCAAGGCCATAGATTTCTGCGCAAAGTTCAGAAGCAATAGCAGCCTCGTCTCTTTTGCCCCTTTCGTGGACGATTTTTGCAGCTCCTGCTGTATCAAATTCAGGAACTCTCTCAAATTTATGCTCCCTTATGTATTCCCTGCACTGCTCAAGCGCATGGGGATGGGAATAAACTTTCTTAATATCCTTTAATTTAGCGCCCCTGCTGGCAAGTAAGCAATGGTTTATTTTCAGGAAAACTTCTGCAATTATATACATCTTATGATTAAGTAACAAGTCATAGTTAATGGCAATACTTCCTGCAATGGTGTTCTCGAAGGGAAGCAATGCAAAATCAATTTTTTTCTCCTCAAGCACTTCAAATACCTCCTCAGAAATGTCGAATCCGATTGCCTCTGCATCATTGCCAAAATACTTATAGACCCCTAACTCGCTGTAAGCTCCCTTGATTCCCTGATATCCAATTTTCATTTTCGCAACCTCTTATCAACTTCATTTATTGATTTAATAAAATTCTTCCTAATTTTATTGGAATATCTGTTGAATTTATTCATGTCCTCAAAAAGCTGCCATGTGTCATTCTTTACACTTTCTAAAATTCTAATTAAATCCCTGTAGCTTTTTGTATCCATGTTTATATCTGAAACTTCCATGTCCATAAGAGCCCTTCCGATAAAATGTGTCAGCACAAGTGATTTTGCCATTTCAATATCATGTTGCTGCGGCGTTGCCTCGATAACTGCAAGTTGTTTGCTTTCAAGAAGTCTTTTGATTTGCAGATAAAATTTATTTTGAATTCTAACTTTGCATAATATTATTTTTCTTCCTTCAAGCGAGTCATATGCAGTATCAGGACCAAACAGCGGATGAGCTCCTAGAATCTGTACACTTTTCGGCAAAATTTTTTTCATTAATTTAACAGGATACTCTTTTACAGAACAAACATCAATAACTAAAACATCTTTTATCAATAAGTTTTTTATATCGTTTAATACATTCTTAAGATCTGAAATAGGAACAGCAAGAACGACTTTATCCTGCTGGCATAATTCTTTCAATGACGATGGATTTACATTTTTATTTCTTATTTCATTTTTGGGTACAGACTTGTCATAGACCAAAAACTCAAAATCATCTGAAAGGTGCTTCACAATCAATTTTCCAAATCTTCCAAATCCAATTAGCCCTATTTTTTTAACATCGCATTCAACTTTATCCATTTGCTTTTGTTGTTCGCTTCTCGAGCTTTGAAATATTGCGCCAAAAACATTTGAAACAGAATTTACATCAAGCCCTAATTGCTTCGCTTTGTTAGAAATATTTTTTAGGATTTCCTCTTCTCTTTTTTTATCAATAATCGGCAAATCCAGATTTTCTTTTAGTTTTGCTATTTCTTTGACCAAATCTTTTCTTTTGGAAAGTAAATTTAATATTTTTTCATCTAATTCATCAATTGCTTTTCTTAAAACATTAATCTTCAAATTTATCACCGTTCTGAGCTCTTTGCCTTAAATAATGGTCGCATAAAACCAAAGCAGCCATTGCCTCTACGATTGGAACTGCCCTTGGCAAAACGCAAGGGTCATGCCTTCCTTTTGCCACTAATTTTACTGGCTTTCCTTTAATATCAACAGTATCTTGCTCTTTTTGTATTGTAGATGTTGGCTTGAAAGCAACTCTAAAGATAATAGGCATTCCATTTGAAATTCCGCCTTGAACTCCGCCCGAATTGTTAGTTTTTGTCATAACTTTACCGTTTTTCGTAACAAAGGCGTCATTGTGCTGGCTGCCAAACATTTTAATCCCTTCAAACCCAGAGCCAATTTCAAAACCTTTTGTTGCATTAATGCAAAGCATTGCCTTTGCCAAATCAGCTTCTAATTTATCAAAAATCGGTTCTCCTAATCCAATTGGCATATTTCTAACAACACATTCTATTATTCCGCCTACAGAATCACCATTATTTTTTGCGTCTTCTACTATTTTTATCATTTGTTTTGCTGCATTTTTATCAGGGCATCTGATAATGTTAGAATCCACATCTTTATTTGAAACTTTTTCAGAATTAATTTCAGATTTAGTATCTTTAATCTGCTTTACATAAGCAACAATTTCTATTCCAAACCTTTCATTAATAATCTTGTGGGCAATAGCTCCTGCTGCAACATTACCTGCAGTTAATCTTGCAGAGCTCCTTCCACCCCCAGAAGGGTCTCTTATTCCATACTTTTTCTGCATTGTATAATCAGAGTGGCTTGGCCTGAAAGCTGCTGCAATTTTCTTATAGTCTTCTTTTCTAAAATCCTTGTTAAAAATTATCATGCTGATTGGAGTTCCGGTTGTCTTGCCGTTAAGTACTCCTGATAAGATTTCAACTTTATCCGGCTCTTGTCTCTGTGTTGTTACTTCACTTTGCCCCGGCGCCCTTCTGTTCAGGAAATTTTGTATGTATTCTTCACCTATTTCAACCAAAGGTGGACATCCATCTACTACAACGCCAATTGCTTTACCATGGCTTTCTCCCCAGTTAGTTATTCTGAACGTATTCCCGAATGAATTTCCTGCCATATTTTCACCTTTCGATTTAAGTTTTTTATTTTATTTATTTTTTATTAATTATACTAAATAATTTTAATTAATTCTTTTTCCATTTCTTTAAAACCCGGATTTAATCCTGTCCATAATTCAAACTGCCTTACTGCCTGATAGATAAGCATCCTATCACCCGTTATGGTCTGACATTTTTTTTTCCTTGCAAGCTTAATAAGTTTTGTTAATATGGGTTTGTAAACAACATCCATAACAATTTTTCCTTCTGGGAGTTCATTTTCCTTTAAAGCGCACCCATCCTCAAAAGGAGTCATTCCTAAGCTAGTTGTATTAATTATTATATCATTCTCCTCTGTTAAAGATTTAATATTTTCAAATTTATCAAAATTAACACCGAATTCTTGCGCAAGTTCTTTGGCTCTATCTTCTGTTCTGTTAACTAAGGTAATCTTTGCTCCCTCTTTCTTTAATCCATAGACAATTGCTCTTGCAGCTCCGCCTGCGCCTATATCTAAAACTTTCTTGTTTTTCGGATTTATTTTTTCCTTTAAAGATTCAACAGCCCCATAATAATCAGTATTGTATCCAGTAATTTTCCCATTGTTGTTTACTAAAGTATTGACGGCACCAATCTGTTCTGCAGTTTCATCTATTTTATCGATTAATTTAACTATATTCTCTTTGTGCGGAATTGTAACTGCAGCACCCTTAAAATTAAACCTTCTGAAATTTTTCATGAATTCAATTAATTCATTAGGGGCTGTTTTTAATGGAACATAAACAAAATTCAAATTATTTTTTTTAAAGTTAGGATTATGCATGTACTTTGACATCGAATTTTCTGCAAATTCTCCGATTATTCCAATTATTTTAGTTTGTGAGTTAAACAAATTAACATTGTATAATTTCCGCATTTCGTCAAGACTTATCTGCCCAGTAGCAGATTCCTTTCCTCTTCCAAGACTGCAATATGTGATTAAAGAGCCAAATTTTGGAGCAAGAATCCTTGAAATCTCACCTTCCCGCCCCATGCAAAATGCTATAAGATTGTATTTGTTTCTTAATAAATCAAATATTATAAAATTGTCATTTATTGACTTCGCAGTTGTTACAATCTTTATTAAATCCGGATTTAATTTATTGATTTGGTTATAGATTAATTCTAATTTCTGCAATGAGGGCGTCTCTTTAAAATCATGGTACGATACAATTATTTTTGATGATGTTTTATTATTAATTAGATTATTAACAATTTCGGAGCCAAATTCAACGTCAACAAAATCTGCACCGAGGTCCATGGCTTTGCTTAAAAATACAAATCTTTCTTTTTCTGAACCTTTAAACAAGCCACCAAACTTATGTGGCCTGCAGGTAACTATCAATGGCTTTGTTGATTTCTTAATTAAATTCTTTAAGTTCTCAACAGTCATATCTTTAATAAAATCCAGTCTTAATTCTACTATATCTGCTGTTTTTGCATTTTTTATATCAGTTAATTCGTATTTAAAATTATTAGCTGCTATAACAGCACATATTTTGGTTTTCATGGTTTGATTGCTGTTTAGATTCAATATTAGCTTAGCGGTTTCCAAAGGCGTTTCATTGTTTGTTTCAACTGCAAATTCAGAGGCTTTTTGGTACAATGGAATTCTTCTCGCCAAGACTTCGTCAATTTCATCTACAAATGATTTTTTCCCTGTTAGCGAAGGCCTTTGTATTGAGTCTTTTAAGCGATTTGCAAGTACATTAACTGGTGCCTTGAGCCAGAATATTGTCCCATTTCTCTTTAATAATTCAATATTATTGTTTTTTTCAATTACTCCACCGCCGCAGTCAATTATTACTCCATCAGCATCTTTAAGGCTTTCAATTACTTGGCTTTCAATTTTCCTAAAATAATTCCATCCATATTTATTGATGAAAGATTTTAATGGCATTCCAACTTTTTTTGAAATTTCCCCATCTGTGCTTATCAAATTCATTCCTGTTAGTTTGGATAATTCTTTTCCTGTTGAGGTCTTTCCAGCCCCCCTATAACCGATTAAAGCAATATTTTTTGATTCTATTATTTGAACTCCAATTTCATTTAATTTATTAAAAAACTGCGGAAAGGATTTTTTAACAGAGTCAGGATTTTTAATTTTAATTCCCGGAATTCTTAATCCAACTATGGCAAAGCTCATCGTCATTCTATGGTCGTTATATGATTCAATTATTGCAGAATGCAGTTTTGATTGATATATTAATAACTCATCATTTTTTACTTCCACCTTTGCTCCCAATTTTCTTAATTCAGTTGCAGTATCGTTGATTCTATCAGATTCCTTAAATTTCAAATTTTCAATATTTCTAATTCGTGTAGTTCCTTCCGCAAATAAAGCAACTGCTGCCAAAGTTTGAGCAGAATCCGGCATCGAATACATGTCTGCGTCAATTGGTTTAAGGTTTTTAGGTCCGGTTAATTCTATTGAATCGTTGCCAACTAAAGCTTTACACCCCATTTTTTCCAATATCTTATAAAATTCAGATTCCGGAACTTTTGATTTCAATTCTAGATTGCTAATTCTAACAGTTCCAGGAACAATTGCAGCTGCAGCCAGAAAATAATTTGCAGAACTCCAGTCTGATGGAACTGAAAACTTTATTGAATTATATTTCTGCCGGGCTTTAATTTTAAATATGTTATTTCCATTTCTTTGAACTTTAACGCCGCATTTGCTCATCAAATTAATAGTCAAATCAACATATTCTGCTGATACGAGCTTGCCTTCTACAATTATTTCAATGTCTTTCTTTGCAAATGGCGATATTAAAAACAAAGCGCTGACAAATTGGCTGCTAATGTTTCCTTTTATTTTGGTTTTCCCACCTCCTATATTGCCGCCATTAATAATTAAAGGGGCATTGCCATTTTTTGATTTGTATTTAATTCCTAAATCATTTAAACTCCTTAATAATTCTGAAATTGGCCTTTCCTGTATTCTTTTGCTGCCGGTAATTTTTGTATTTCCTTTTGCAAGAGCAGAAAATGCTGTTATGAACCTCAAAAGTGTTCCTGAATCACCTACATTTATTTCATTTTTTGGTGCATTTAATTTTCCGTTTGCGCCTTTGATAGCAATTTCGTTTCCTTGCTTATCTACTTCAACACCAAAATTTTGTAGTGCAGCAATTGCATTATTAATATCCTCATTTTCAGGAACATTCTTCAAAACAGAAATTCCATTTGCAAGTGCGCATATTATCAGCATCCTGTTGGCGATATATTTGCTCCCGGGAATAGAAATATTTGCATTTATTTTATTGATTGATTTTATTTCTATCATTCTTCTATAAATTTGTTATTGTTGTAATCCCACTCATTTTTGCATTCCTCAATAGCTTTTTCTATGGTTTTTGCATCCACTTCAAATGAGCAATTATTTTTGTCTAATTTTACTTTTCCTATTCGGTCTATTAAGACAAATCTTGGCTTGTTGTTTCTTGATTTTTTGTCAGACTTCATCAATTCAATAATTTTTGATGTGTTTACATCCATATTTACCAATAAAGGAAAACCAAATGATTTGATTATGTTCCTTATTCTTTTTTCTTCATTTTCATTCAAATTATTGGACATTTCTGATATTTTGGACTCAACGATCATGCCCTGGCTTATTGCGTAACCGTGCCTGATTTTGTATTTGTAATATGATTCCAGAGCATGGCCGAAAGTATGCCCGAAATTAAGAACCTGCCTTAATCCCGATTCCTTCGGGTCTTTTTCAACAATTTTTCTTTTCAGCTCGATGCTTCTCTTTATTATTCGCAATAGAGCTTCTTTATCCCGTGACAGGATTTTTTTACAATTATTTTCAAGAAAATCAAATAGATTATTATCTAAAGAAATTGCTGCCTTTATTATTTCTGCCAGTCCATTTTTGAATTCATCATCAGGAAGCGTATCCAAGAAACTTAAATCTAAAAAAACAGCTTCAGGATGGTGGAATGCTCCAATAAGATTCTTGCCGTGCTGCGTGTTGACTGAAGTTTTTCCCCCTATTGATGAGTCTACCATTGCAAGCAGTGTGGTTGGAACCTGAATAAGTGGAATTCCCCTGTTGAATGTTGCAGCAACAAATCCTGCTAAATCTCCGATAACACCGCCCCCAAATGCAACAATAACGCTGTCCCTTCCAAAATTATTCTCCAGAAGCATGTCTTCTATCTCCTCTTTTCTCTTCCGAGATTTGCTGCTTTCTCCTGCAGGAATTGAGGTAAAGAACGGATTGAGTTTCCCTATTGAATTTACTATTTTATCCTTATGAAGCCTGTTAACTGTGTCGTCAGTTACAACTACAATCTTTTTTCCTGGATGATTTACCTGTATGAATTCCCAAAGTTCCTGTAATGCTTCGCTGCCAACAAAGATGCTATAATTTTTTCCATCTTCCCTAATGATTACTTTTATCTTTTCCATCTTTCATGCAAGCTTTTTCCCAATCGCTTCACACAATGGTTTCAACTCATTAAGCAGCTTTTGCAATTGTTCCGGGTATAAAGATTGTCCTGCATCGCTCAATGCTTTTTCCGGATGCGGGTGGGCCTCTATTATCAAACCATCTGCTCCCGCTGCCACTGCTGCCTTGCTTAATGGTGCAACTAACTCCCTGTTTCCTGCTGCATGGCTGGGGTCAACAATTACAGGCAAATGCGTCATGTTTTTTAATATAGCTACTGCCCCTACATCCAATGTGCTTCTGTATGCAGTCTCGAAAGTTCTTATTCCCCTCTCACATAATATTACATTTTTGTTTCCATGAAATAAGATGTATTCTGCTGCCATTACAAACTCATTTATCGTAGCTGCCATTCCTCGCTTTAAAATAACCGGCTTTCTTATTTTGCCAAGCTCCTTTAATAAATCAAAATTCTGCATATTTCTTGCTCCGACTCTTAGGACATCAACATATTCTGCCGCTATTGGTACATCCCTTACATCCATAACCTCTGTTTCAACAATCATCCCTGCTTGTTCTTTTACTTTCCTTAGCAGCTTTAAACCTTTTATGCCTAATCCCTGAAAATCATAAGGAGATGTCCTTGGCTTGAATGCAGATGCTCTCATTATCTTGATTCCCATCTTTTGAAGCATTTTTGCTGATTCCATGATTTGCTCTTCAGATTCTACAGAGCAAGGGCCTGCAATAACAACAACTTCTCCATTTCCTATGCTGACATCTCCAACCTTAATTACTGTTGTGTGTGAATGATGCTCTCTGCTCGCTAGTTTGAATGGCTTAAGAATTTTCATTACCTTTTCAACGCATTTAACAAAGCCAAATTGGTTTACATACTCTTCTGTAACATTTCCTAGAACGTGTATAACAGTTCTTTCATCTCCTTCGAATTCAACTGGCCTTAATCCGCTTTTGGTTATTCCTTTGATTAAATCTTTAATTTCTTCCTTTGGTGTATTTGGTTTTAATACAATTATCATTTTTATTTACCTCCATAGTAGATTTGGAAATTTTCTCTGTTTAAAAATAAATCTAATAAGCTTGAAGTTGTAAATGTTAAAATATTATAGTGGTCTGGCTTACTGCCAGAAATAAAAATAGCTAAATCTAAGAAAACTTGAATTCAAATTTGA
>JAHFQL010000025.1 GCA_023259315.1 Candidatus Woesearchaeota archaeon
AAATCAGCAGACAACTAGTTTACAAGAATTTGTAAAGTGGTATAATGGGGAAAGGATACATCATGCTCTGGAGTATAAAACCCCAGAAGAAGTTTACATAGAAAAACTGTAAACTGATTATCGAATTATACAAGTAACCAAAGCGACAGCAATATTTATATATTAGTTAACGATTGTTAAGTTATGCAAGAGACTATGCCGCAGGAAATTGAAGTAAGGTATATTCTTCCTGCTATAAGGAGGGAGTTAGCCAGAATGCTCATTAAAGAGCATAAACTGAGCCAGAAAGAAGCAGCCTATATACTTGGCTTGACAGAGGCTGCAATATCCCAATACCAACATTCCAAAAGGGCAAAGGAAGTTGTTTTCAGCGACAATGTTGTTAATGAAATAAAAAAATCGGCAAATTTGATACTTCATGATAAAAACCGCAAGCAGAAAGTTATTGCAGAAATGTATAGGATAAGCAATCTCACAACAGTAAGGCATATTTTGTGCGATATCCACAGGTCACAATCAAAGGATTTGGCAACTTGTAATGTATGTTTTGATGAAGATTTGATAACTATTAAGATGAAATAAAGGAGTTATTTAAGAAAAATAAGACAATTACAAGAGTTGACAAATCAGAGTCAAATGACATATGTTGGTGACCTTGTCTTTTTAAAAGCAAGTGAAGATGCTCAATATTTATCATGCGTTTTTGATGGAGTAAGAGAAGGCACAAAAGGACTTGAATTTATATATGTGCGCGAAACGGAAGATAGTGTAATACATAGATTAACTATCAAACCTAAGACCAAAGTTCAAAATAAAATTATTTAACAATTAAAGCGACAAAATAAAATAAAAATGGTACAAGCAGAACAGGTTTTCGACAAGGATTACAGCAAATACGGTTTTCATGACAAGGAAGACTATGTGTTCAAGTCAGGCAAAGGGCTGTCAAAATCAATCGTGGAAGAAATTTCTAAAATGAAGAAAGAGCCTGAGTGGATGCTTAAGTTCAGGCTAAAATCACTGGAGGAATATTACAAAAAGCCAATGCCGCAATGGGGCGCAAATCTAAACACAATTGATTTTGATAATATCCATTATTATGTAAAGCCTTCCAATCAATCAGAAACCAATTGGGATGATGTTCCTTCTTACATCAAAGACACTTTCAACAAGCTCGGGATTCCTGAAGCAGAGCAGAAATTCTTGGGCGGAGTTGGAGCTCAATATGAAAGTGAATTAGTATACCATAAGATTAGAAAAGATTTAGAAGATAAAGGAGTAATATTTTTGGGAATGGACGAGGGATTAAAACAATATCCAGAAATTGTGAAAAAATATTTTGGCATGGTAATCCCTTATAACGATAACAAACTTGCCGCTTTAAATTCGGCGGTTTGGTCTGGCGGAAGTTTTGTTTATGTTCCAGCTGGCGTCAAAGTGGATTTACCTTTGCAGGCTTATTTTAGAATCAACGCAAAGAACATGGGGCAATTTGAAAGGACATTGATAATTGCAGAGCCTGGCTCAAGTGTGCACTATATCGAGGGGTGCTTTGAAAAGGGGGCACCAATTAAAACTATAAATGAAACAAAAAAAATTGAGGAAATAACAGAAGGAGACATCATTCTTACTCATACAAATTCTTATAAGAGAGTTTACAAGATTCAGAGGCGAAAACACAACGGAGTGATGTGCACAATCAAATATATAGGTGACTCACGACAAAAAATCAGAATTACTGGCGGTCATCCTGTGCTGGCTGTTAAAAAGCAAAAAGCCGAATATAAAAATACAGAATGGAATCCTGAATGGGTAGAAGCGGCAAATTTGGAAAAAAATGATTATGTTGCAATTCCAATAGAAAGAACAGTTATTTCCCAAGAAAAAAAATTTTTCTCTGTGAAAATTGGGAGAGGGAGGCATCAGCCCAAAAATGTTGAATTCCCAATTGAAATTAACAAGGACTTTTTCAGGCTTGTTGGGTATTATATGGCAGGGGGTTCTGTTTTAAATGAAAATTATTTGTCTTTTACATTTAATAAAGATGAGGGAGAATTTATAGATGATGTATCGGATTTATTGGAGAAATTTTTTGGAAAGGCGCCATTGGAATATAAAGAATACAAAAATGGAATTTCTCTGGTTTTATGCAGCACTCTTGCAGCAAAGCTCTTCAAGCAGGAGTTTGGCAAAGGAGCTAAGAATAAATCATTGCCAAAATGGTTCATGCTGGAATCCCCGGAAAAGCAAGCTGAATTTATTAATGGATACTGGCGGGGAGATGGAAGTTCCACAAATAAGAAATATTTGTGGGGGAATAAAAGAATGTTTAGGATAAATACAATATCAAACTTACTTGCAGAGCAAACAAGGGATTTGTTATTGAGATTAAATATTTTTGCCTCAATTAATGTATGGAACAGAAAAGAACCACGCAGCAACTCATTTGCGATATATATTGGTGGGTCTAATTTACTGAATTTCTCGAATATTGTGGGAATTAAAATAAATAAGCCAGAAGATAGTGATTCAAATTTAATGTTAAAACAAGAATTGAAATCAGTTACGAAAATAACTCAAAATTATGCATTTGTTCCAATAAAAGAAATAAAAAAAGAAATTATGAGCGATATTGAAGTCTATAATTTTAGCGTTGTTGAAGATGAATCTTACATAGCACATGGAATTGTCGTGCATAATTGCACAGCACCAGTCTATTCAAGTGATTCGTTGCATTCAGCAGTTGTTGAATTGATAGCGAAGCCTGGCTCAAGGATACAATATACAACAATACAGAATTGGAGCAACAATGTTTACAATCTTGTAACAAAAAGGGCTTTCGCTTACGAAGATGCAACTGTTTTCTGGGTTGACGGCAATTTGGGAAGCAAGATAACAATGAAATATCCCTCAATTTATTTGTTGGGAGAAAGAGCAAGAGCTGAAATTTTAAGCGTTGCTTTTGCAGGCAAGGGCCAGCACCAGGATGCAGGCGGAAAAATTTTGCATTTTGCTCCAAACACAACTTCAAGGATAACCTCAAAATCTGTAAGCAAAGACGGTGGCAGGACAACATACAGGGGCTTGCTGAAAGTTGCAGATGGCTGCTATAATGTCAAGTCCCACGTAAGCTGTGACGCCTTGATTTTGGACGACAAATCAGCTTCGGACACAGTTCCTTACATGGAAGTCAACGAAAAGAATGTCAACATAGAGCACGAAGCAACTGTCGGCAAAATTGGTGAAGAGCAATTATTTTACTTGATGAGCAGGGGCTTGTCCCAGGACCAGGCAATGACAATGATAGTGTCCGGTTTCATGGAGCCGTTTACAAAAGAATTGCCCCTTGAATATGCTATAGAGCTGAACAGGCTTATTGCATTGAACATGGAAGGCTCTGTAGGTTAAAAATTTAGTAGGATTCTAGCATGGCCAATTTCAAATCAGAACAAAGTCTCGTTGCCAGAAATGCAATGAAAGAACTTATGCAAGTTAAAGGCGAGTTTGCAGCAAGCAAGAAAGCTGATGCTTTGGACATTTTTAATTCTATGCCAATGCCAAAAGAGAAAGAGGAAGAATGGCGTTACACAGAGATAGAAAAATTAAATCTGGAAAATTTTAAGCCATTTGAGTCTAATTCCAAGATATATGTTGGGGGTTTAAGTGAAGATTTGGTAAATCATGGATTGATTTTGATTGACATAAATTCAGCATTGGAAAAATATCCTGCTGCGCAGAATTATTTTTTTAAATCCACTAGGATGGAAAAAGACAAATTTTTATCTTTGAATGCTGCGCATTTCGCCAACGGGTATTTTTTATACATTCCAAAAAATGTTGGATTAAAAGAGCCTATTAAAATTGAGATAGTTGCGGAAGGAATGAACAATATCCTGCACAATTTGATTGTAGTTGAACCAAACGGCCAAGCGGATGTCATAGAAGAATACAAAAATAAAGAATTGAGCAGCGAGCAGTTAAATTCCTGTATTACTGAAGTTTTTGCCAACACGAATTCAAGAATAAATTTCTATCATTTGAATAATTGGACTAAGAATGCTTACAATTTCACGAACATTGTGGGGACAGCAGAAAGAAATGCAACAATAAACTGGATTTCCGGTTGCTTTGGCGGAAAATTGAACAGGATTAGAATCGAGACTAATTTCAATGGACAAGGCTCAAGTTGCGACAATGTTGGAATATTCTTGGGAAAAGGCAAGGAGCATATTGACTTTACTACAAATGCTTACCATAATGTTGAGAACACGACAAACAATATTTTGGTTGACGGAATTTTGAAAGATGAATCATCATCTGTTTATCGTGGATTGATTAAGATAGAGAAAGAAGCCCAGAAAACTTATTCCTATCTTGAGAATCATATTTTGAAATTGGGCATCAGGACATTGGCAAACAGCATTCCAAGCCTGAAGATTGACGCAAATGATGTCAAGGCATCGCATGGGGCAACAGTCGGCCAGATAAATGAAGAGCACCTGTTTTATCTGATGTCAAGAGGCTTGACAAGAGAAGAAGCAGAGAAATTAATTGTCGAAGGATTTTTCGAGCCAGTTATACAAAAAATTCCATCTGAAGAATTAAAGAATAAGATAAGGGAGATGGTGAGGAAATAAAATGAAACCATTAGTAGAAATTTTAGAACGTGAAGGCAAGAGTAATAAAAAAATAATGGTTCTTGGGAAGGTTTACTACAGTGTAAGGGAGGCAGCCAGAATACTTGGGGTGTCACGTGATGAAGTTTATGGAATTTTTTCTGATGGCGGCACTCATGAGGTTTTTAGAATTACTCCTAGAGGACGTATATATGTGAGCGAAAGAGAAATCAATTCCATATTATAGAAAATAATGATTTATATAAAATAAATAAAAATAATATCCATTAAAACAATTATTAAAAATTTTTCATATTTAATAAAAAATTTTCCAAAGTAAAAAGTAAAGAAAAAAATTAATCCAAAATTAAAATTTTTAAAAATAACATGCAGCAAACAAAAACAATAATGGACATTGAATCAATCCGGAATGATTTTCCCATTTTGCAGAGGAAAGTCCACAACAAGCCATTGATTTACCTCGATAACGCAGCAACATCGCAAAAACCAAAGCAAGTTATAGAAGCAATTGATGATTATTACAGGAATTACAATGCCAACATCCACAGAAGCATCCACCAGCTTGGAGAAGAGGCAACTCAGAAATTTGAGGAAGCACATGAAAAAATCGCTGATTTCATAAACGCAGACTCGTACCAAAATATTGTCTTGACAAAAAACACAACAGAATCAATAAACCTTGCCGCCTACTCATTGACTGCCAAATTAAAGAAAGGAGATGAAATTGTGATCTCACAGATGGAGCATCACAGCAACTTTGTGCCATGGCAACAATTGGCCAAGCAACGCAATTTAAAATTGAAATTCATCACTATTGATGCTCAAGGAAACCTTGACAACGAAAGTGTTAAACAAAACATAACAAAAAAGACAAAAATAGTTTCCCTGACACATGTCTCAAATGTATTGGGCACGATAAATCCAGTAGAAGACATCACAAAAATTGCACATGAAAATGGAGCTTTGATGGTTGTGGATGGAGCCCAGTCTGTCCCCCATATGCCTGTTGATGTAAAAAAAATAAATGCTGATTTTTATGCATTCTCAGGGCATAAAATGCTTGGCCCGACAGGAGTCGGAGTTTTATACGGGAAAAGAGAACTGCTTGAGGAAATGCAGCCATTCTTGTACGGCGGAGAAATGATTAAGGAAGTGAGGTTTGACGACACAAAATTTAATGACTTGCCATGGAAGTTTGAAGCTGGCACAATGAATATAGTTGAAGGAATCGGATTGGGAGTTGCAATTGATTACTTGAAAAAAATCGGAATGGGGCAAATACAGGAAAGGGCCAGGGGACTTATTAATTATGCAATCGAGCAATTGCAAGAAATTGATTGTGTCACAGTCTATGGCCCAAAAGAGAGAGGCCCAGTTGTTTCATTCAATGTCAAAGGAATTCATGCCCATGATGTTTCACAGATATTGGACAGCGAGGGAATTGCAATAAGGGCTGGCCATCATTGCTGCATGCCATTGATGAGCGTCTTGAATGTGCCGGCAACAGCAAGGGCAAGCTTTTACTTGTACAACACAGAAGAAGAAATTGAAACTTTCATAAAAGCATTGCATAAAGTTAAAAAAATTTTTGGAGTTTAAATAAATTTATTCCAATAAAATGATAACTGACAATTTGAAAGGAGCACAAGGCCATGGTGGGAGGTGGGGTTATTGCAAAACTTTCGGATTTGAAGTCCACGAGGATGAATTGGCTCGAGCAATTTGCAAAGCTACAAAAACGGAATATAAACATACTGAGCTTGTGGAATCCTATACTCAATACAGGAACAAAGAAGGGACTTTATTCAGTGTAATGCCCATTGCAGTTAAGAGAAGAAACCGTAATGAAGGAGTAAGAACACACAATATAGAAAGCGGAAGAATTCAGATAACTCCAGAATTAATAGAACTTGTTGAAAGAATTTTAGAAGAAAGGCAGAATAATTCCAGAAAATGAAAGAAATAGAACAAATGTACCAGGAGCAAATCTTGGACCATTACAAAAATCCTAGAAATGCAGGCAGAATAATGAATGCAACAGTCCATCACCATGAAAAAAATCCATTATGCGGTGATGAACTGGATGTGTACATACTAATTGATGATGATAAAAATATTGCGGACGTAAAAATTCAGGCGCATGGATGTGCTATTTCAACAGCAAGCGCATCAATGATGACTGACAAAGTAAAAGGAAAAAATATTGAAGAAATAAGAAAAATGAAAAAAAATGATGTATTAGAGATGCTTGGAATTCCAATCAGCGCAGCTAGATTAAAATGTGCATTACTCTCAATGGATACTTTTAAAAATGCTATAGTAATATTCGAGAAATACATAAAAGAACCTGGGATCAAGGGTGAAAGATAATTAAAATGACAGATGAATTAGTGATAAAGGATTTACACGTAAGCATTGAAGGAAAGAAAATTTTGAATGGTGTAGATTTAATAGTAAAGAAAGGGGAAGTCTGCGCTTTGATGGGGCCAAACGGCTCTGGAAAATCAACCTTGGCTTACACTTTGATGGGACATCCGAAATATCAGGTTAAGAATGGGGAAGTATGGTACAAGGGAAAAAATGTGCTTGAATTGAAAGCGGATGAAAGGGCCAAGCTTGGGATATTCCTTTCGTTCCAGTACCCGCAGGAAATACCTGGAGTCAGCGTTTCAAACTTCCTGAAGACTGCTTACAATGCTGTAAAGCCGAGCCAGATAAGCGTGCCAGATTTTGTGAAACTTTTAAAGGAAAAGATGAAACTGCTCAGGATAGACGATACTTTCAGCAGGAGATACCTAAACGAGGGATTTTCAGGCGGGGAAAAGAAGAGGACAGAAATTTTACAGCTTGCAGTCTTGCAGCCAGAAATTGCAATACTCGATGAGACAGATTCCGGCTTGGACATTGATTCCTTGAAAATTGTTGCAGAAGGTGTGAATACTTTGCTCGGCCCAAACATGGGTGTCCTGGTTATAACTCACTACCAGCGATTGCTGAATTACATAACTCCTGATAAAGTCCACATAATGGTGAAAGGGAGGATTGTCAAAAGCGGCGGAAAAGAATTGGCGCATGAATTGGAAGCAAATGGCTATGATGAATACGCAGGTGAAGAAGAGATAAAAACATAAAATTTAAAATAAGAGACCATATAATTATTAATAGGAATAAAAAATGCAACAGCAAACAAAAGAAATGATAGTGACTTTGACAGACAAAGCAGCAAGCAAAGTAAAACAAATGCTGAAGAAGGAAAGCAAAGATGATTATGGGCTAAGGATAGGCATACTCATGGGCGGCTGTTCCGGATACATGTATGAAATTGGCATGGAAAAATCTGCAAAAGAAAACGACGTTATTTTGGAGGAAAAAGGCGTTAAAATATTCATGAATCAGGAAAGCATCGCTTTCATGAAAGGCTCAATAGTTGATTACATTGACGCATTGCAGAATGCTGGCTTCAAGATAAGCAATCCTAATGTGAAAAGAACCTGCGGCTGCGGGCATTCTGTGGGATAAAATGAGCAAAATCTTCATAACCTTGAAACAAAGAAATCAATTTATTGTTTCAGAATTTATCAAGGGATTGGCCTAATTTACCAATTTTTCAATAATATTTATTAATAGACAATTGTTTATTGTTCTTATGGATAAAATAAATGTAACTGTTTTCATAGACCGGGAAAATAAAAATAAAAATTTTCAATTAGAAAATAATATGTTAGTGAGCGACCTTTTACAAAAACTAAACATAAATCCAGTCACAGTAATAATTTCAATAAATAACGAGCTAATGCTGGAAGATGAAGAATTAAAGGACAATGACGAGATAAAAATATTATCTGTTATTTCTGGTGGCTAAAATGGTTAATATACATCTCAATTGCTGCAATCAAAAGCCGGTCTTTGCGTCTTTGTCAGGGGAGAGACTTTGCAAAAATCATTTCACAGATTATTTTGAAAGCAAGGCTTTAAAGACCATAAGGCAGTTTGGTTTAGTTGATAAACAGGATAATATTGGGGTTGCATTGTCCGGTGGCAAGGACTCCCTTACAGTTTTGCATATTTTAAATAAACTTTCGAAAGAAAATCCAAAAATAAATATAAATGCGATTGCGATTGACGAAGGCATTTCAGGCTACAGGGATAAGACTTTGGCCACAGCAAAAAAATTTTGTGAAGGTAACAATATTGCACTTCATATTTTCTCATATAAAGGAGAGTTTGGATTGACTCTTGACGAGATGTTAAAAATCTTGAATGTTAAGCCATGCACAATCTGCGGCATTTTCAGAAGATACCTGTTGAATAAAAAATCAAGGGAATTAAAACTGGCAAAACTTGCAACAGGCCATAATCTTGACGATGAATGCCAGTCAATCTTGATGAACCAGATGCGGAACGATATAAGAACATCAGCCAGGCTCGGGCCAAAGGTTGGATTGATTAATGATAATAAATTTGTCCAGCGAATCAAGCCATTGTATCTGTGCACAGAAAAGGAAGTGACTACTTACGCCTTCATTAATGGATTATTGGACAATTTCAATGAATGCCCCAATGCCGTGCATTCTTTCAGGGCGCAAGTGAGGGATATGGTTAATGACATGGAGCAAAAATTTCCTGGAACAAAATATTCTATCGTGAATTCATTCCTGCAGATTCTGCCGTTCTTGAAGGAACAATTTAAAGACGGAACAATAAAATCCTGTTCTAACTGCCAAGAGCCCAGCGCAAATGATGTGTGCAATGCTTGTGTTTATTTAGAAAAGTTAAAAAACAAAGTAACCTCCCAATTGTAAATGGTAGCTTGGATATTTTTTGTATTGCTTTCAGAACTTATGTGGGCTTTTACCTCTTTGATTGATAAAGTAATGCTATCAAAACAGCATATCAAAAGCCCTCAAATTTTTATAATATTCAATGGCTTGATGAATGTTTTATTGATATTTATGCTTCCATTTTTTGATTTTGGAAAACTTAACTCTATTGATATGACTGTTGCTTTGTCTGCGGGTATTTTTTTGACCTTTGGAATTGTCTTTTATTACAAAGCAGTGCAATGCGAAGAGATATCGAGAGTGATTATACTGTGGCAGTTCATACCTATTTTTGTCCTGCTGTTTTCATTTTTATTATTGAATGATGTCCTTACAACAAGGCATTTGATTGGATTTTTGTTTTTGTTTGTTGCTGGACTGGTTGTTTCATACAAAAAAATAAATGGCTCGTTCAAATTAAGCAAGGCATTTTATTACATGCTTGCATCAACGCTTCTTATCTCAATTTATTACATCTCCTCAACGCACATATACAAGGTCACAAGCTTCTGGAGCGCTTTCATGTGGCTCAGGCTTTCTTCTTTTTCTTCTGTTCTGCTTTTGCTGATTCCGTCCATAAGGAAACAGTTTATTGAAACTTTTATGAATATGAAAAAAAGCATTAAGGCATTAATTATATCAAAACAATTTGTTGATTTTTTAGCTTTCATTGTGCTTGGGCTTGCAATCCTGAACGGGCCAATTGCATTGATAAGCGCACTTGGAAGCGCAGCAGCCCCGATATTCATATTTGCATTAACGGTTGCAACGACCACCTATCTGCCTAATTTGATTAAGGAAGAAATAAACAAAAATATAGTTTTTATAAAATTAGCGGCTATACTGTTGATAATAGCAGGAATTGTCTTTATGAATTTAGGAATTTGAGAAATCTTCCGGTTGCAGGACATCTTTCCATAATCTTTCCATGCAATGCTCTAAACTTTCTCCATTTCCTACTTGGCCACATAATTTTGTGTCATGTAGCCTCCACATGTGAAAATATTTATCATGGCTTCCAAATATTCTATCTACTTCAGAAAGGTCAGAAAGATCACACTCAATTCTATAAAATTCTATTTCCATCCCATTAGGAAGTTTTCTAGCATCATATGGTCCCTCATCCATGATACGCAAGAATGAATGCTTACTTCTTAAAATTTTCCATGTTTTATTAAAATGCATATGTAATAATCGCAACTTTTAAATATAATTAACAATTGTTAACTTAAGATGACGGAGCATAACCAGCTACAAGAAACTTCAAAAAAATACCAGATACAGCACGACAGGCCTAACTGCATAGGATGCGCTGCCTGCGCTGCGGTAGCTCCAGATTTCTGGACAATGAACGAAGATGGCAAATCCGACATTGTGGGGTGCAAGAAGCGGGATGATGAATCGGAAGAATTGGACATTGACGAAAAAGATTACGCTGCAAACAGGGAAGCAGCAGATTCCTGCCCTGTGAATGTTATTCATATCATAAATAAAGAAACAAAAGAGAAAATAATTTAAAGATTTGAAAAATTTAATTCTATAATGAAAAAATGCCCCAAATGCGGCTCTTCTGATGTAAAATTAGTAAAATATTTAGGCATAAATATTATAAAATGCAACAACTGCGGCTTTGATGAATCATCACAGTATGATGTTTATCCCGAGCAGAAAACAAGCCAGGAAGCAAAGGGAAAATACAATGTATACAAAACTGGCGGGGCAAGAAGAACGGTTAAAAAATAATCATTTATACAAAGTCACTTGGTAAGCATTACCTGTTAATCTTGATACAAGCATTGTTGCCCCATTGTCATTTCCGCTAAATGGAATCCTTATCGACCGTCCATAAGTATTTGTGAGCAGAAAACCATTAGCAAAAAGCCTTAAATCAACCTTAGCCTCCCTTTGAGTGAATGGATCTTTGAGAGTGGCAACCAGCTCTACCCAAATTTGTTCATTGTTACTAATAGTAACAATAAGAATAGAAGTCCTGTTTTCATAAAGTTTTTGTGCCCAATCATTTGTACTATCGTATGAAGCTATTGCATTTGATTCCATTGCATCAAAGGCGTGTCTTATTGGGGTCAGATTTATGTCAAATCTAAAATTTCTAAGAAGATAACCAATATTACCAAAAGTGCTTAAGATTGTGTGGTCCGTTAATTTACCATCTCGCGGAGAAATTGGAGTCTTTGGTTCTTGTACACGTCTTTCTAATGGTACAGCCTGAAGCATAATTAAGTAATTATGGATTTTTTTATAAATCTTTCCAGTTACAACTTATTCATTGATAATTGCAGAACCCATCAATCCACAATATTTATATAATTCATTTTTTAAATCATATGTGATGGAAAACTTTGAAATTAAATCAATACTCAACAGATTCACAATCTACCAGTACATGTCTGCTTTTTTGGTTATTTTAACTTTAGGGAGCATATTTTTTTATGGTTTTGGAATTAATTCTTTGATTCCGGTTTTAATCTCTGTTTTGACTACATCAATTTTAGATTTATCAATAAATTATTTTAGATTCAAAACCCTTGAATTTCCATATTCAGCATTTATCTCGGGGTTGTTTATCGGCGGTTTACTAACGCAAAATTTGCCGTGGCATGTTTATATTACTGCAGGAATTATGGCAATTTTATCAAAGCATTTGATTAAAGTCCATGGAAAACACATTTTCAATCCGGCTAATCTTGGAATTTTGTTGGTATTTTTAATATTCAACGCTCAAAACACGTGGTGGATCTCCTCTCCATTAATTCTTGTGATAATTTTTGGAATCTTTGTTTTGTGGAGACAAAGAAGATTTGACTTGGGAATTTCGTTTCTTGCTGCATATTATATTTTGCATGCTGTTTTTGATAGTTCGATAGTAATGAACGGTATGCCAATGATGGCTAATATGCCAATGATGATGCACAATTTCTATCAGTCATTCACTAATCAATCCACGATTTTCTTTTTTGCTATGTTCATGCTAATCGAGCCAAAAACTCATCCGGCTGCAAGAAAACAAAGAATATTTTATGGAATTTTAGTTGCAGCCATGCTGATTGGAATTGAGATTTACAATCCAAGATTTGGAATTCCATTTGTATTGGCAATAGCAAATTTGTTTGTTCCTTTGTTGAATAGGATTAGATTTGAATTTTGGAGAAATAGATTAAATACTCAGAAATAATTGTAAAATCAGGATTCTGGCTCGATGATTTTTGAGTACATATTGGCTTCTTCCTGCCCGGCGAAATATGAGAATAAATGTATTATAACTGCTTCCGATAATGCTGTACCAGTATGAAATTCCATTCCTTTTAACTGTACAGAAAATTCATATCCAATGGAATAAGTTTCACGAGCTATGGATGTGAGCATAGTGGCAAGAGTTGTATCACGATGCCATACGTAGATTTTTGATGTTTCCAATGAGAATCTGCCCATTCCATGTACTTGACCTTGACTAAATAATGCGACCATTCTATATGGGTTACACATTTTAGCAGTTTCTCTTCCATTTGCAGATTTATCCAGTCTGTCAAATATTGCTTCTCTATGAAAATTCCATTCTCTGAGCTGCTTTTCCAAGTCTATGACTTGCGGCATTTTAATAATGTAATAGTTTTCACTTTA
>JAHFQL010000113.1 GCA_023259315.1 Candidatus Woesearchaeota archaeon
ACATATTTACCTTCATACCTACTTAAATCTGCTTTCACGTAAAACTCAAATTCTTTGGATTTTTGCATTTTACTCACCAAACATTATAAACAAACCTATGTTCTTAAATCTTTCTGAACATTATTTGTATCATAGTTCCTCATTTAATCAAATATCTATGACACATATTTGCCTGTCTTTAATTCTTCAATCAGCTGCGCCATCTTTGGTTCAATTCTCATTCCTTTTTTCATTTTTGTTGCCTCCCTTAGTTTAAATTTTATCGTTATCTTCATAAAATGTTTTCTGGAACTATTTAACTTTCATCTTTTCTTTCACCTCCTTTTCCCCTAATTGCTTTTTGAGCTCGGGTGATGTTTGCTTCATCGCAAGCTTCAAGCTTACAATAGTCCTGTCAAATGCCCTGCTTAAATCACCTATTTCATCCTTCGATTCTTTTAGCTTGCTGTCAATACCGACATCAAACTCGCCCTTTGAAATCCTGTCTATGGTTTGCGTTAATTTTTTAATTAATTTAGCAGCGTGCATATTGAAAAAAAGGCTAGTGATTATTATAATTGCTAGAATTATTACAAAAAGAGCAGTAAGTGAGCTTGCTCTTTGCTGAATGGCAGCTCTTTCTGTACGAATTAGTTCTGCCAATCGAAAGCCATCTGAAATCATAGAATACGACTTCACCAATATTTGGCTTGATAATCTTTCTCCCAATTCCTTTGATGCATTTTGGCTTTCGTAATTAGTAGTTAATTGAGAAAAGATAGGTTTGATATCTTCTAAATTTTTGCGTACGGAATTTAAAATAACTTTTTCTTCAGGCTTACCAAATTCCCGTGATTTTAGAATCTCTCCAAGAGAATTGTATTTTAATTCCCACTGGGTTTTTGGCCGTTCTTCATGGCTCAACAAATATTCGTAGGTTAATGTCCTCAGGTCAACAGTACTGCCAGTTATTTTATCAATTAGTCTGTTTTTGTCAGTTGCTCTATTGACTTGCTGAGATGTCACGACAATAATATAGATAAATATCAAAACTAAAACAACAGACAATATCGCATTAATTTGCAACTTAGTTTTAATTTTCATAATTCTCTCCTAATGAATAATTGTAACCGCTTCAGGCTTCACTTTTCCTAACGCATCTGTGTAAATGAAATTAAGATAGTTTGGAACAATTGTTACGTTGGTTAAGTTGTTTTGTATTCTCCATCGCGCCTCATCTTCCATGGTTAAGAGCAGGTCTTGAGGGAGCTTGACAACAAAGTCATACTGCGGCCAAGCACTCTTTATGTAGAGAGGTTCATAATGATATTTTTCTGCAATAAAATTCTTAGCGATTTCGTTATTATCCCGCACAAATTCTTCAGCTTGCACAATGGACTTAAGAAACCGCTCAATGGCTCCGGGGTGCTCTCTCAAAAACTTTTCTTTCGTAAGCAACAGCATGTTATATCTTTGTCCGCCTTGTTCAGGCCAGCTTATTGCCAGGTCCCCTAATTGTCGTTTGGTGTTGAATACATTCGGCTCCCACGTACTTACTGCATCAACATCACCCCGCAAAAGCGTGTCTGCCATATCTTTTGGCTTTAGGTCAACCACTTCCACATCAGACAAAGAAATATGATTGAACGCGAGGAGCCTTGCAAGGAAAAACTCGCTGACACTCTTTTTTGTTGCGCCAACCTTTTTCCCTTTGAGATCGCTTGGCTTTATAATTCCCCGATCCTTCCTGACAATCAGCCCCACATTTTCCACAGTGGCAACTGTTCCTAAAATTCTCAAATCAGGGTCGGTAAAACTATTACTCACAAAAACCATATCTGCTGATACAGACATGTCTGATTCTCCTGCCAGCAAAGCATCGGCAGCTGCCTTGCCCGACTGATAATCTTTTGTTGTTACCTCCAGACCATTATTAGTGAAATAGCCTTGATGCTCTGCCACCCAAACAAGAGTTGAATATTCTTCGATATTGGACACCCTGATTTTCTCAACCTGCCCGGTATACTTTTGCGGAACTGGTTTCTGGCCAAACAAATTACAGCCGCCTATTGCCAAGACTATAACTACGACTGCAATAATTCCAATAATTATTTTTTTATTCATTCGTTATCCACTAAAAATCTTTTTCAAGAAACCATTCTTTTCTTTTTCTTCCACTTTTTCCTGAACAAAACTTTCTTCACTTGAGTATTCTTCGCCTGAAGATTTCATGATTGAACTCACACTCGACTTAAATGTATTAGCATCTTGTTTTTTCAATATACCTTGATTAGTTAAATTATCAATGTAGCTAAGAACATTTGTTTTGCTCAGCCCCTTTTCTTTCAGCTCGGAAAACACATTAGGCGCCATAGGTCCAATGAATCTTTTAAACTCCGACATAATCTTTTCTTCAGTAGTGTCAGAAACTTTTCTTGTTACCCCAGTTAAAATTCCTTCATAACCTGTCAATGCCGAGCCTATGACAATTCCTTTGTCTGCTATTCTATATTCCCTCAGCCCTTTGCTATGGGCGCTTCCCCTTACTTTAACTATGTTCATCACATGCTTTAATTCGCCTTCTGCCTCAACATACCTTAACACAATAATATTGTCTGTCATTGTTGAAAGATGCGCGTCTGTCAATGTTCCTCCGCCTATAAATGAGGCAGATGCTACTGTCAAGAAAGTTGTGATATTTTGTGTTTTTAAATAGCCGTTGAGTGTTTTTGTAAAACTTTTAAATGCGTCATCTGTAAAAGAGCCTGAAAGCGCAGACAAGGAGTCAACAGAGCATCTTTTGATATTTTTGCTCTCTACAATCTCTTTGATATCCCTTAAATGCTCATCAGTAAGCTTCTCGCCGGGATAGATGCACCGCAAAACAAGAAGGCCTTTCTTTTCGTATTCTTCAAAATCCCATCCAAAGCCCTTGGCATTTCTGATTATTTGCTCTCTGCTTTCTTCAAATCCCGCATATAAGCATGGCTCGCCTTTTTTTACTCCATCAATGACAAACTGCATGCTGGTCAGGGATTTTCCTGTTCCGGTTGAGCCTACAACTAGCGTAGAGGAGCCTCTGAAAATACCCCCTAATAGCATTGCATCCAATGCCTCATTGCCTGTTGAGATTCTTTCAGTTGTAGAATGATATTCCAATGGAATTGTGAGCTTTGGAAATACATTAATGCCATGCTCTGACATCTTAAAATACAAATCTTCTGCCCTGTAGCCTCTGCCTCTTACTTTCATTATCTGGATCATCCTTTGAAACTCGTCTTTTACTTTTACCTGCTCAAATTTTAAAATGG
>JAHFQL010000026.1:0-10550 GCA_023259315.1 Candidatus Woesearchaeota archaeon
ATAGTTGCAGTTTTCGGTATCACTTCGATATCACTTATTCTTATGAATCTTGTATTTTTTCCTGAAAATGAAAATTTAGGCGGTGATAGGGCAGAATTCCTGATGAAATGTGCCGGAATTGGTTCCGGTATAGCAGCATTATTATATCATGCTGTTATAAAGTTGCCTGAATTTTATAAACTTGTTAAGGAAAATTTAATCTAGGGATTAATTAATTTTAGTTTTGTTAACAATAACATTTAAATAACATCTTTCAATTCGATTTTTCTATGAAACGAACGCATACCTGCGGCGAATTGACAGACAAGGATGTAAACAAGAAGGTTATTCTTGCCGGATGGTGCTCAACAAGCAGGGACCATGGCGGAGTTGTATTCATTGATTTAAGAGATAGGTATGGAATTACGCAAATTGTTTTTGACCCAAGCCATGACATGAAAGGCCACAAGGTTGCAGAGACTTTAAGAAGGGAAGATGTTGTGATTGTGGAGGGCAGCGTAAGGAGAAGGCCAAAAGGCATGGAAAATGAAAAGCTTTTAACGGGCCATGTGGAAGTTCTTGTTGGCAAAATTCTGCATCTGAACAAGGCGCAGACTCCTCCGCTGGAGATTGATGACAGAATAGAAGCGTCGGAAGAGATGAGATTGAAGTACAGGTACTTGGACCTGAGAAGGCCAAAGATGCAAAAGCAATTGATGTTCAGGCATACGGTTGCCAATGTAATAAGGGAATATTTCAACGAGCATAATTTTATTGAGATTGAAACGCCAATGCTCATTAAAACAACTCCGGAAGGGGCAAGGGATTATCTTGTGCCCTCAAGAATTCATCCAGGAAAATTTTATTCCCTGCCCCAAAGCCCGCAAATTTACAAGCAGATACTAATGATTGCTGGATACGACAGATATTACCAGTTTGCAAGGTGCCTAAGGGATGAGGATTTAAGGCAAGACAGGCAGCCAGAGCACACCCAAATAGATTTGGAGATGTCTTTTGTCGAAGTAGATGATATCCTGAAATTAACAGAAGGAATGATGAAGCATGTTTTCAGAAAAGTGCTTAACATGGATATTAAAACGCCGTTCAAACGGTTTACTTACCTTGAGGCAATTGAAAAATATTGCACAGACAAGCCAGATGTAAGGTTTGGAATGGAATGCTGCGCTGTTACAGACATTGCAAAAAAATCCGAGTTCAAGGTTTTTCTTGATGTCATCAAAAAAAACGGCATTGTAAAAGTTTTGAAAGCAGAAGATTGCGGGGAAAAACTAAGCAGAAACCAGATTGATGATTTGATTGAGTTTGCGAAGCAGAATGGGGCTATGGGCTTGGCATGGATGAAAGTAACAAAAAATGGGTTGGAAAGCAATATTGTAAAATTTTTTTCCAAGGAATTGCAGGACGAATTGATTGAAAAGGCAAAAGCCAAATCCGGGGATTTGCTATTGTTTGCAGCTGATAACCTAAAAATTGCAAATGATGTATTGTCAAAAATAAGGCTGAAACTGGGACGATCGCTTGGATTAGTCAAAGACGATTTTGGATTTTGCTATGTGACAGATTTCCCTATGTTCGAGTGGAATGAAGAGGGGCAGAAATGGGACTTCAACCATAATCCATTCACCATGCCAAAGGAAGAGGACCTGAAGTATCTTGACACAGACCCGAGCAAAGTTTTCTCTTACCAATATGACTTTGTGATGAACGGCACTGAATTGTTTTCTGGCTCTGTGCGAAACACAATTCCTGAGTTGCAGGAAAAGACATTCAGAGTCACTGGAATGAGCCAGGAGCAGATAAAAGAAAGATTCGGGTTTTTGCTTGAGGCATATAAATATGGAGCGCCAACGCACGCCGGCTTTGGGCTGGGTTTTGACAGATTAGTTGCTTTAATGCAGGGAATGAATGACATAAGGGAAGTTATAGCCTTCCCAAAGACAAAAGCAGCAGAAAGTTTGATGGATGAATCTCCAAGCGATGCATCAGAAAAGCAGCTGCAGGAATTGCACATCAAGATTGATTTTGTTAAAGAACAAGTTAATGTTGTATTTGAAAAAATAAGGGATATTTTGAATAAAGAAAAGATTGAATATGATGTGCTTGAGCATAAATCTGTATTCACAAGCAAGGAGGCTGCTGAAGTTCGAGGAACTGAATTAAGGCAGGGATGCAAAGCACTGGTTTGCAGGACAGAAGAAGGTTTTATACAGGTAGTTGTTGCTGGAAATAAAGAGCTTGACTTACAGAAATTGCAGAAATTTACATTGTTCAAAAAATTGGAATTAGCTGATGCAAAGGAAATAAAGAAAGTTACGAACTGCAATATTGGAAGTGTTCCACCATTTGGAAATTTATTTGGCTTGAAAGTTTATTTCGACAAATCAGTTGTTGAGAATGATGCCGTTGCTTTCAGTGCAGGCCAGCACACGAAAAGCATAAAGATGAAAGCAAAGGATTTGGTTAAGGTTGTTAATCCTGTGGTTGGGGAGTTTGCGAAGTAGAATTAAAATAATTATTTTTTCCGCTCCATAATTTTTTTCATTTATTTAAGGAAATAAATATGATTTTTAAATTATTCTATTATTTTCCCACAACATTTAAATAATCCTTTCAAAATAATTTATCTATGGCCAACGGAGATGTTCTTTCGGAATTGAATGCGTCAGATATTGCGCATTTCAAGAAAGATTTTGTGCAGATGATAAAAGTTGGGGCTGAGATAGACAGGTATTATGCTGAAGCACATCGCGACTTGGACAGATTGATACCGAAGTATGAGAAGGTTATGGGGCAATTCAACAAAAAATTCAAGGGAATAAAAATCAGTGTAAAAAAAAACATAGACACATTTAAGGTTAGGATTTTTGTCAGGGTAAAGGATATCAAGGAGTTTTTTGCCAATTCTGCCTCAAGGATTGCTGGGCTGAAATCTGTTGGAAGGTCAAGCTTCAACCAGGTTGATGTGTCAAATGTGGAAAAATTCGCGCAATTCCTTGATTCAATCCTTGACAAGATTTACATTTCATACTTAGACCCTGAAATCGGAACCAGCACGCTTGCAGCTGTTCTTGACCGGAGAGAAAAAATGATTGAGATAATTTGCCGTCCAAACGAGCTTATGAACGAGAGCTCTGCAGGATTCAAAGTCTGTGCGTTTTATGCATTGAAAGACGGTTTTGACAGAAAAATAGAGGTCTATGGGGACGCTTCAACTTTCGGCTTCCTCAACCTTATGGATGAGATAGAAAGAATGGAGTGGTACGACAAGTTCAATCCGAGATTTTTTGAATAGTCATCCCATCGGCAGCCTGTTTCCAAATTTTTTCATGAACTTTGAGATATCACCTTTTGAACCCTTGAACATCTTGACCATTTTCTTGGATTGCCTGTACTGCTTCAGCAACTCCCTTATTTCACCTGCCGGAATGCCAGAGCCCTTTGACACTCTCTCGATTCTTCTTGAATCCATTATCTCGGGTTCTTCCAGTTCTTTCTTGGAAAAGCTGTTCATCGCATCCTTCCATTTCTTCAATTTTGATTCCTGCACTTGAAGCATTTCTTTCGGCAATTTCAATGAAGAAAATCCTGGAATCATCTCAACAATCTGGCTTAATGGCCCCATCTTTGACATTGCTTCCATTTGCTCGTACAAATCAATCAAATTAAATTCTCCTTTTAAGAATCTCTTGCCCAAATCTTCAGCATCCTCTACCTTTATTACGTCTTTTGCTTTCTCAAGCAAGGCTTCTATATCACCCATTCCAAGAATCCTACCTACAAATCCCTGAGGATTAAACTGCTCCAAATCATCAATTTTTTCCCCTATTCCAATAAACTTGATCGGGGCTCCGGAAACTGCACATGCAGTCAAAGCGCCTCCGCCTCTTGCTGTACCGTCCATTTTTGAAACAACAACTCCGGTTATGCCGCAGCTTTTGTGAAATTGCTTTGCTTGCTTTTGCGCTGCCTGCCCGATATCAGCAGAAATAACAAGAAGATTTTCATCTGGCTTTATTTTTTTGTTTATATCTTCGATTTCCACTATCAAATCGTGCGATAAAGCGTCCCTGCCAGAAGTGTCTATAATCAAAACATCATACTCATCAAATTCATTCTTATATTTATTCCAGATTTCAACAGCATCTTTAATCTTCTTATCAGAGAAAACTTTTACATTTGCATTTTTACCAACTTGTTCAATCTGGTCCATTGCCGCAGGCCTGTGCACATCCAATCCAACTAATGCAATTTTATGACCCCTTTTTGTGTAGAATTTGGCCAGTTTTCCTGCTGTTGTTGTTTTTCCCGAGCCGAACAAGCCAACAAGCATTATCCTGAAAGGTTTTTGTGTGATTTCAATTTTCTGCTGCTCTTTGCCCAAGAAATTAACTAATTCGTCATAAACAATGTTGATAATCTGTTCTTTTTTTGTCAGTCCCTTTGGCACTTCTTCATTCAAACCGCGATTTTTTATTTTTTCCGTCAAGTCAAAAACCAGTTTTACATTCACATCAGACTGCAGCAAAGCCCTTTGAATGCCCTTGATTAATTCATTAATTAGTTTCTCATCCACAAAAAGAGATTTGGCTATCTTCTGCAAAGTGTTTTTCAATGAGTCGCTTAGTTTTTCCAGCACCATAAGAAATCAGTTTAAAATTATTGTATATAAATGTTTATAATGTCGCCGGCGGCCTATCAGGCAAATCAGGATTTCGGGTCGGTGGCGGAATTCTCCATGCTGGGGGACTTCTTCTCGGAGGAACTATTGGCTGGCCAGGAGGAGTATATGGCCTATCATCATCTTTTCGTTTTTTCGGGTCTGGAATATCATCAGGCCACCAATCTGGCGACGGATATTCGTCCTGAAATATGCGGCCCATGGGATGATTTAGCCTAAAATATTCAGAAACGTAAATATCTAAGCCCCTTTCATATCCAGCTTTTTTTAATCCTAATAATCTTTGGGCATCTTCAAACCTGTATGCATTCATTAAAAAATTATTTTGAGGCATGTTTGCAAATAAGACTACCCTGTCTTCTAGGCCCATATTAAGTTTGTCATACATTTTAATCAAGCATTAATAATGAAAAATACTTTAAAAATTTATCTAAAAAAATAATTTCGAAAAAATCTTTATGTAGTTTGTGTAGCAGTCATTAATCCTGGCCTAAATAGTAACAAAACGTCAAGAAGCCTTGCAGCTGATTGGGTGTCTGTGATTGCGTCGATTGATCCTAAGTCTTTAGGAACGGCACTTGCAAGGTCGGTATCTTGCCCAATTTTTGCAGTCAGATCAGTTGTTGTTAAAAAATCACTTCCGAGCTGCACACCAAAAGTTGCCTCCGGCCTTTCAACTATGTCTTCTATTTTACTCTCTAGTCCCAAACTTCTAATTCTGTAGCCGAAAGTGGACCTGCTAATTCCCAAGAGATTAGCAGCACCTGATTTATTCCCATTAGCATCGTGCAATGCTAAACATAAAATTGCTCTTTCAAAATCATCAAGAACGCCCCCATATTCCCTTTCTTTTCCCTTTATTTTTTGATATGCTGCGCCGCCAAAATCTGCAAAGTCAAGTTCAGGATTTTTAATTGCAGTTGTTTGGGGCGTATTTGAGATGTTAGGTGCAGTAGGACCTTCTGCTAAAACTTCTAATATTTCAGAAGCTGCGCTGTAGACAGTATCAATAGCTTCCCTAACTCTACCACGAAGCTCTTCCAATCTTTGCAGCTTTACACCAACATTCTCCAATGCATCTGCCAATTTTCTCATCACAGGGAGTTTTGAATAAAATTATAAAAATGTATCTATTTTTAAGTAGTCTACTAAATCAAAACTAAAATAAAATCAATTCAAAAAGAATATAAATTAGCTTCAAACAATGAATAATATGGACTACGCCAAGATAAATGAATTAAGGGAGTTTCCTTTTGTTAAATCATTTCTAGCAGGCCAGATCACGGAGTCTACATTTCATGAAGATTTCAATGCATTTTTGAAAGACCAATATTTTAGGTTGCATTTTGGGTTTGTAAATAATGAGATTATACTTTATGAATTGAGAACACTTGAGAATGCATTAAAATTTCCACAATTTACAAGAGTTTTAAAATATAATGTGATTTTGTGGAGAAATCTTTTGTTAAGCTATAGATTTGGATGTCAAGTTGATATTCTGGATTTTTCAACAACAAGGACAGGCACGCACAAGTATATCAAGGCAATAACTGTGCTAAACCTCCCAAAAGTCCAAAGGGCTAAAAGATTGTTTGTGATTTCTGCTGGCAATTACGCCTATGCCTTAATTCAGGCAATGAGGGATTTGGGAATAGAAAAAGAAATTGTAATAATACATGGCGTTGATGCAGATACATCAATACTTCAGAAACTTAAAAGTAAAAATGTGAAATTCTCATTATGGAAATTAAATGAAAGGGTCTACCATTCCCGTGAAATTATTTTGAGAATACTTTATTCTAAAAAAGGATTGGCAAAAATTCAATCCGATGAAAACGAAATGGCTAAAATTTTTACAGATAATGTTGATGTGACAAATTTTTATGAAGGGCTTACAGTTGGCCATCCTATGGCTATGCAAAATTTCAAAAACTCTAATTATATAGTATTGTATAAAGAGGTTATCAGGAAGCTTGAAGAATATGATTACTTAGTATGCCCCACTGGCAGCGGTGAATTAATTTATGCATTTTGGAATGAGTATATGGAGTTTCCCACAATCCAAAGAAATAAAATACCTCAATTTATAGGAATTGTGCCGGCGCAAGCCCATCCACTTGGCACAAAAGGCTTCCATAGATTTGAAAATATGAGAAACAGCAAGGCAAAAGCTCTTGCTACAGTAAAATTTGAGATGCAAAACCTATTGGGGTTCAGTAATATTAAATGGTGGTCTGCGGAAGACAAAGAATTCACTGAAGCAAACAGCCTTGCCAAATTAGCTGGCGTAAACTCTGAGATAAGCGGCTCTGCAGGATTAGTGTTTATGGACATTAATTTAAGAAAGCAGTATAATATTCATTTAAAACCGACAGATAAAATATTAATTGTAAATACAGGAAATGGGCATTTATTAAAATGACTTCTAACCAGTTCAAACCTATGCAAAACTATTTATAAAGCAGAATCTTAATATTTTTATTATGCCTAAGAAAAATTTCCTGTTGCTGTCTATGGAAGATGACAAGATTAAAAAAATCTCTAATGTAATCAGCAATGACTCATGCAGAAAAATTCTTGATTACCTTTCAACAAAAGAAGCAACAGAATCGGAATTAGCATCGATGCTTGCAATTCCCATATCAACAGTGCATTACAATCTGCAGCAGCTTACGGAAGCAGGATTGGTAAGCGCGGAAGAGTACCATTACAGCGAGAAGGGAAAGGAAGTGAATCACTACAAACTGGCAAACAAATACATAATAATTGCACCCAAAAAGACTTACGGAATAAAGGAGAAATTAAGAAGCATATTGTCAGTTGTTATTATTGTCTCAGGAGCTGCTTTGGTAATTCAATTCACGCAGAAATTTTTTGCACATGGGAGCGTTGTAAATATTTTTTCAAATACGAAACAAATCTTAGTTAGAGAAACTATAGTAACAACTGCCCAAGATGCGGGAATAGCAACAAAAAGCTTTGCAATTGAATCTGCGCAAAGCACGGCAAACAATCCTCAAATGATGCAGAATGCTACAAATATGACGAAAGAGTACTTGACAAAACCAGAGGTTACAACCCAAGTCATGAAAACTCCTGCTTCAGTTTGGTCCAATATCGCATTATGGTTTTTGATTGGAGCAATATTTGCAGTAGTAGTCTATTTGATAATAAGCGTAATAAGAAGAGATGTTGATTAAAATGAAAAAGAATTATATTGCAGTAATGGTCATGATTTTTATTTTAGTGCTTATTTGGTCACCATGGATTACAAAGAATTATGCTGAAAAAAGAGTTGCTGAAAATTTCCAAATCCAATATCAGGGAGTTGCTGACGGGTGCGGATTAAATTGTGAAGGATGTGGCATAATAAATTCCCAGCGGACTTTATTTGGGTATAAAGTTGATATAAGATACAAATGCGGGTTAAAAGATTATTTTCAGGATAAGTCAAAATTCGTATCGTTTATTGGAATCGTTCATTAATCAAGACTTCAAACTGATTTGAAACCTTAAGAGAATATTTATATATGGATGAATTACTGGTATACAACAAAAATTATGAAACTTTTTAGTGAGGTAAAAATGAAAACAAAAAACATAACCAATATTATAATTGTTCCATTAGTATTTATTGCAGTTATATTACTTGTTTCGTGCCAGCAAAGTGGATTCAACAACACAGAAAATAAAGGGTGCACTCAAGAAGCAAAGCAATGTCCTGACGGCTCTTATGTTGGAAGAACAGGGCCAAACTGCGAGTTTGCACAATGTCCTTCTAAAACAACTAACTTGGGGTCATCACAGGAGCTTAAAAAATTTAATTCTGCACAGGACATTGAGCAGTTCCTAGAAAAATCACAAATACAAAACTCAGGAAATATTGGTTTCGGAGCTGGCATTGCTGGTGTTAGAAGCTCAGCGCCAATGGCTACGGCGGAGAGCGCAGCAAAATCAGCTGATGCTTCACAGTTTAATGCAGAGTCCGGCTCAACAGAATTTTCACAGACAAATGTGCAAGTTCAAGGAGTTGACGAAGCCGATTTTGTGAAGAATGACAACAAATACATCTATACTTTGACACAGAACAAACTTGTGATAGTTGACGCTTATCCTGCGGAGAATGCAAAAATTCTTTCAAATACAAAAATAAGCGGCAATCCAAGAAATATATTTGTGAATAAGGACAGGCTGGTTGTTTTTGCTGATGATTATCAGGAGTCTTATGTTATCCCACAATATGATATAATTCCTTATCCGACAAACACGCCAATAACCCATGCTTATATTTATGACATTTCTGACAGGGAAAAACCAAAACTTGTCAAGGATTACAACCTGCATGGATATTACATTGATTCCAGGATGATAGACAATTATGTTTATCTTGTTGCTCAGGAAAATGTCTATTATGTAAGGCATTTTGTCGACGTGCCTGAAATTAGAGCCTCTGCAAGAATTGTCTTAAGGCCTGAAGTTTATTATTTTGACAACCCAGAATACAATTACAACTTTAACACTGTGGCATCTTTTAAAATAACAGATGGCAGTGAGACAGACTCGATAAACGCGAAGACATTTATGATGGGGTATTCAAACACCATATACGTTTCAAAAAATAATATTTACATCGCGTACCAAAAAAATCTGCCTTATAATTATTATGAAACGGCCAGCGAGGACAGATTCTATAATGCTGTTGTCCCTCTTCTTCCGCAGGGCATCCAAGTAAAAATTAATTCCATAAGGAATGACGATTCGCTTGACAAGCAGCAGATATGGGGTAGAATTTCAACAGAGCTAGAAAATATGTACAACAAAATGGACAAAGCTGAAAAGGAAAACTTCGTTCAGAAAATGCAAAATGCGCTGGAAGAATATGATCAAAGACAGCAAGCTGAGAGGATGAAATCAGTAATCCACAGAATCCAAATCAAAGATGGAAAAATAGAATATGGGGCAAGGGGAGAAATTCCAGGATACTTGCTGAACCAATTTTCCATGGACGAGAAAGATGGAAATTTAAGAGCTGCGACAACTACACATATATGGACAAGGAAGCAGATAATGTACAATAATGTCTACGTGCTTGACGCAAGCATGAGCACAATTGGAAAGCTTGAGGCGCTCGAGCCTGACGAGAGAATTTATTCAACTAGATTTTTGGGAGACAAGCTTTATATGGTCACTTTCAAGAATGTAGATCCATTGCTTGTTGTTGACCTATCAGATCCAAAAAATCCTGAAGTGCTCGGAAAACTGAAAATCCCAGGATTCTCTGACTATCTACACCCTTATGACGAAAATCATATTATTGGAGTTGGCAAAGAAACAGAAGCAAATGACTGGGGCGGTGTATCAACAAGTGGTGTAAAGGTTGCGCTGTTTGATGTTTCAGATGTAAAAAATCCAAAACAAATTGATAGCTATGTTATTGGAGAGAAAGGAACAGACTCAGAAGCATTAAGAGATCACAAGGCGTTTTTGTTTGACAAGAATAAAAACCTTCTCGTGATACCAATTAGCGAAATAACTGGAAAGTACCAATACGACCCGAAAGTTGGTTATTATCATGAGAATTATTGGCAAGGGGCTTATGTGCTGGACGTTGACTTGAATGGGATAAAATTAAAGGGAAAAATCACCCACAGAAATAATGACTATGGAAACTATTACTGGTATGACTCGCAGTTTGCAGTAAGAAGAAGCTTGTTCATGGACAATAATCTGTACACAATTTCTGGTGGAATGATCAAAGCAAATGATCTAGGCAGTATAGACAAGGAGTTAAAAACTGTTGAACTGCCTTATGAAACACAGCAGAATGTTGTTTATCCCGGACCCATTATTTATGCTGGCGTTGCAAGCTCTG
>JAHFQL010000026.1:10650-12705 GCA_023259315.1 Candidatus Woesearchaeota archaeon
AACTTTTCCGTCCAAAGTCCTTACTGCAATAGTATTTGTGCTTTCTTCTTTCTCGCCAACAGTGATTACTAAAGGAATTTTCTCGGCTTGCGCTTCAAACACTTTCTTGCCTATTGATTCAGTTTTATAATCAACATCAACCCTTAGGCCATGTTTCTCAAATTCTTTCCTTAATTTGTCTGCGTAATCGTTGAATCTGTCAGCAACAGTCAAAATTCGGATCTGAATTGGAGCTAACCATAATGGAAATTTTCCTGCAAAATGCTCTATTAAAATCCCCAAAAATCTTTCTATTGAGCCTAGAACTGTCCTGTGCAGCATGACTGTAATGTGGTCTGTGTTGTCAGCTCCTTTGTACTCGACGTTAAATCTCTGAGGCTGCTGGAAATCAAGTTGCTCGGTGCCGCATTGCCAACTCCTTCCCAATGCATCTTTGATGTGGAAATCTATTTTTGGGCCATAAAATGCACCGCTTCCAGGATTAATGCTATAATTCAGGCCGCTCTCATCCAGCACTTCTTTGAGAGATTTTTCTGCAAGCTCCCACATTTCGGCAGAGCCCATTGCTTTTTCCGGCTTTGTGCTTAACTCAACCCTGAAATCAAAACCAAAAATATCTGAGTAAACAAATTTTGCGTGAGCTATGTGTGATTTTACTTCGTTCTTTATTTGCTCTGGCGTGCAGAAAACATGGCAATCGTCCTGAGAAAATTTCCTGACCCTCATCAAGCCGCCTAAAGTTCCTTTGATTTCATTTCTGTGCAACGGCGCGAAATCCGTAATCCTTAGCGGCAAATCACGGTAACTTCTTGCCCGGTTCTTGTAAATGAGGATGTGGCTCGGGCAGTTCATGGGCTTTAGAGCAGCCTCTTTATGGTCCATCTCGACTTCAAACATATGCTCCCTGAAATGGTCCCAATGCCCTGATTGCTTCCACAAATCAGAATCGTAAATCAACGGAGTAATAACTTCCTGATAGCCCCATGAAGGATAAAGTTCTCTCAAAAAACTCTGAAGCTTGATGAACATAAATGCCCCTTTCGGATGGAAAAACGGGCTTCCGGGACTGATTTCGCTAAAGCTGAACAAATCTAATTCTTTTCCGATTTTTCTGTGGTCTCTTTTTTCTGCTTCCTCTTGCTGCTTCAGATGCTCGTCCAATTCTTTTTTTGTTGCAAATGCCAAGCCATAAATCCTTGTCAGCATCGGATTTTTTTCTGAGCCTCTCCAGTAGGCTCCTGCAATTTTTTCAAGCTTGAAAGAATCGGGCTTTACTTTCTTCATGCTTGAAAGGTGGCCGCCTCGGCATAAGTCCCAGTAATCTCCAGATTTATAGAAAGAAACTTTCTTGTTGTCCTTTGTGAATTCGTCTATCAGCTCGTGCTTGAACTGGTTATTAGGATATTCCTTCTTTGCCTCTGCCGCAGTCAGTTCATGCCTTTCGAACTTGTCCCATTTTGGCAGAATTTCGCGCATTTTTGCCTCTATTACTGGCAAATTATTCTCATTTATGGGCTTCGAGAATTCAAAATCAAAATAAAATCCGTTTTCAATAGCTGGCCCTATGGTTCTTTTTGTGTCCGGATAAATTTTCATTATAGCAGCGGCAAGAAGGTGGGCAACTGAGTGCCTTAGAGCATCAAGGCCTTCTTTGTCTTTCAATTTTAAAATTTGCAAAGATGCGTCTTCATTTATAGGATAGCTTAAATCTTTTAACTCGCCGTTTATTTTTGCAGCAACAGCTTCATCTGCCAGTCTTGGGCTTATTTCTTTGGCAATCTGTTCCGCAGTAATTCCTTTAGCATAATCCTTTACGCTTCCGTCCGGAAATGTTATTTTAATGTGTGTCATTTGTGGCAGTTAAATTTTTGTTTGTTTATATATTTTATCGAATTTTAAAACAAATAAATAATGTTAAGAAACAATGAGCAGCTTTACGCTGTTGTTGTGGTTGTAGGAGTATTAGAAAGTGTAAAGATTTTATTTAATGACAAAAAAATCACATTTTTCATAATAAATTAAAATGAGCAACTTATATTTAAAATTTTCTTTTTT
>JAHFQL010000114.1 GCA_023259315.1 Candidatus Woesearchaeota archaeon
GGTTATTGACGAGTTAAGCGCCTTGCATACACAAGGTGTTGAGCTTGTAGAGCCAGCTGATTTATCTGGCTCTTTAAGGGGAAGGCATAATTTATACAATCATATAGGGGATATGTTGAATAAGGCTGAAAAATATATTTTAATTTCAACAACACAAACAGAATTCACAAAACTAGTTGAGCAATTCAAACCCATATTCAATAAACTAAAAAAGAAAAACGTAAGCATAAAAATTTACACACAAAAAAATGAAAAAACAAAGAAGATTGCTGATGAAATCAAGAGTTTTGCAGAAGTAAAGTACACAAACAACAAGGCAAGATTCTGCATTGTTGACGGTAAGGAAATAATCTTTATGGTTTTGGACGATACTGAAGTGCATCCAACCTATGATGTTGGTATTTGGGTGAATTCACCACTTGCAAAAGATTTGGAAAATTCCTATAAATAGTTAAAACATTTTTTCTTAATTTTTCCACAACCTTTATAAATCTCCCACTACTCCTAAAGCTATTATAACATAGTGTTTGAGCAATTAAACACAACACATAAACAAGCCTGAAAAGATTGCCTTTTCAGTACAGTTTAATTAAACTGTTTTCTACAAAGGCGTTCAATAAAAGGCTTATTTTTGTAACAAAAATCATAGGGATATTAGTCTGTAATAATATAATAAACCAATGCCCAGAACAAGAAAACCACGAGCAGGAAGCATGCAGTTTTGGCCAAGAGTCAGAGCCAAATATAATTATGTGAGGATTAGAAATTGGCAAATCACAAAAGAAACAAAACCCTTGGGTTTTGCCGGCTACAAGGTTGGCATGACGCACCTTATGATTAATGACAACCGACCACACTCTTTAACAAAAGGCACAGACATTTTTTGCCCAATTACAGTTGTGGAATGCCCCCCACTAAAAACTGCTTCTATAAGATTTTATAAAAACACGCAAAACGGTTCAAAGCTTGTTGCAGAGACGTTAGCAAATTCTTTTGATAAAGAACTGGAAAGAAAAATTACAATTCCGAAAAAGAGGGGCAATGAAACAAGCGACTTTGATTTTGTAAGATTGCTTTGTTATACACAGCCAAGATTAACCGGTATAGGAAAAAAGAAGCCAGAAACTTTTGAAATTGCTATTGGTGGAAATAAAGAACATCAATTAACATATGCAAAAGAAAAGCTAGGCAAGGATATCAACATAAACGAGGCCTTCAAGGAAGGCCAGCTATTTGATGTTCACTCCTTAACAAAAGGAAAAGGCTTTCAGGGCCCGGTCAAAAGATTTGGAGTGCAATTAAGGCAGCACAAATCAGAAAAAAGCAGAAGAAATCCAGGTACGCTTGGTCCATGGAAAGCGCAAGGCCATGTAATGTGGAGAACAGCGCATGCCGGAAAAATGGGTTACCACTTAAGAACAGAATACAACAAACAGATTCTTAAAATCAGCAACAAGTCAGATGAAATAAATGTAAAAGGCGGATTTGTGAATTATGGCATTGTAAAAAGTTCTTACATTCTTATCAAAGGCTCAATTGCCGGAACTCAAAAAAGATTAATAAGATTCACCGAAGCGATTAGGCCAAATAAAGTTTTTGAAGAAGCGCCTCAAATAACATACACAAGCATGGAATCAAAGCAAGGAAAATAAAATGAAACTTGATATCTTAGATTTAACAAAAAACAAGGTTGGAGAAATTAAATTACCTTCACAGTTTGCAGAAGAATTAAGGCCGGATTTAATACAAAGGGCAGTATTGGCTATTCAAAGCCACAAAAGACAAACCTACGCAGCAAGCGAAGAAGCTGGGAAAAGGTCGTCTGCAAAATTGTCAAGAAGAAGAAGGGATTACAGGGGCTCTTATGGCATTGGAATATCAAGAGTGCCTAGAAAAATAATGACAAGAAGAGGGACAAGAATGAATTGGGTTGGTGCGTTTGCACCAGGCACTGTTGGAGGAAGAAAAGCACATCCACCAAAAACAGAGCATATTTGGTGGAAAAAAATAAATGAGAAAGAAAGGGCAAAAGCAATAAGAAGCGCAATAGCAGCAACTATTATGAAGGATGTTGTTGAGCAAAGAGGGCATTCAATCCCAAGCAATTACCCTTTTGTTTTAGACGACAAATTTGAATCAATAAACAAGACAAAAGATGTTATTGTCATATTCAAAAAATTAGGTTTGGAACCTGAATTAGCAAGAGTTGAGGAAAAAAGCATAAGGGCAGGAAAGGGCAAGGCAAGAGGAAGAAAATACAAAAAAAAGAAAGGCCCTTTGATTGTCGTCTCAAAAACAGATAAATTAAGCATGGCAGTTGCAAATATACCTGGGATTGATGTTGTTGAGGTAAAAAGCCTGAACGCAGAGTTGCTTGCGCCTGGCGCAAAGGCAGGAAGATTAACTTTATGGACGAGCGCCGCAATCAATATTTTAGAAAAGGAAAATTTGTTTAAGTAAAATGGACCAATACAAAATAATAAAATATCCTCTTTCAACTGAAAAATCAATAAGGTTGATGGAAGCAGAGAATAAGCTGATATTTGCCGTAGACAATAAATCAACAAAGAAAGAGATTAAGAAGGCTATAGAAGACATGTTCAAGGTAGAAGTTGTAAATGTCAACACATTTGTAAATGCAGAAGGCGAGAAAAGGGCATATGTCAAATTCTCTGCAAAAAATCCTGCTATTGATATTGCAACACAAATGGGCTTGATGTAATTGGTGATAAAAAATGGGTAAAAATTTAATTCAACAGAAGAGAGGAAAAGGAAGCCCAAGATACAGGGCACCAAGCTTTAGATACAAAGGAAAATCAAATTTTGCAAGATACGAAGAGGATAAGACAGTAAATGCCAATATTGCAGACATTATCCACAGCAGCGGCCACAGCGCGCCTTTAATGGAATTAAAATACAGCAATGGCGAAACAGGATTATTGCAGGCACCTGAAGGAGTTAAAGCAGGAGACAAAATAGAGATGGGCAAAGATGTTGAACTAAAAATTGGAAATATTTTACCTTTAAAAAGTATTCCTGAAGGAGCTTCAATTTACAACATAGAGTCAAATCCCGGAGATGGGGGCAAGTTTGTGAGAGCAAGCGGCGCCTTTGCAAAAATAATAACCAAAATGGAAAACGCTATTGTTGTGGAATTGCCATCAAGCAAAAGAAGGGAATTTTTACCGGAGTGCAAGGCG
>JAHFQL010000027.1 GCA_023259315.1 Candidatus Woesearchaeota archaeon
AATTTCTTATTCTTTTGTATTGTCCCCTTAATTCAATTCTTAAATTTTCAACTATTTCTCCGGATTTTTTCTTATTGTATTTGGCTATCTCAAGCTGCTCGTCAGCTATGCTTCTGGCAATTCCCATAAGACGGCTTATTTTTAATATTTCAGCATGCACATCTGCATCAGAGGCTCTTTTGCCTTCTTCTATCCTTCTTAAGATTAGAGCAACATCGGCAATGAATCCTGAAAATAATTCTCTAAAGCGCAGGTTCAGCCTTGAAAATATTTCGTGAAAATTATAATCCGGGTCTTTCAGGTACTGGGCATTCAAGAAATCATTTTTATTCCTTATCTCGGTTATTTTATTTCTTCTTATGAAATCTTCAAATCTTGAAATTAAATCTTTAATTTCTTTTATTGCCTTATCAAATTCATTTTCTTCTTTAGCAATTACATCTTTAGATATTTTCTCGTCAACAAAAACGGACATGGAAGAATTCCTTTGCCCGAATGTTCCAAAATCGGTCTTTTGGTATATTATATTTGTGCCCATTAGATGAAGATAATTTAATCATATTAATTCTTTTGTGAATTCCTCAGTAGCTTTTTCCATATTTTCTGCTTCATAAATCGCCCTGCCTATTATTGCATGCCAGAATTCAAGTTTTCTGGCCAAATCACTTATCTTTCCGCCTTGAGTTATCAAGCCCGGAGAATAATAAACCGGAGATTTTATTTTTGTTTTGATTAATTTATCATACTGCAGACATTTTTCCGGCTTGTTTCCCGGAACTACAAAATCAGTAACACCTAGAGAGGCAGCGATTTCATACATTCTTTTGGGCGCATCATCATCAATAAACCCATTTTCATTTCTTAAATATCCCTTATGCGTCATTTCACCGCCAATAATCACATTCATTCCTGCATTCTTGGCAGCCTTTATCCAAACTGCTTCCGTATCAGGCCCTGCTTGGGGGAATAAAATAACAGCATCAACCAGTTTGCAAGCATTCATGAATTTCTCGCCCATGTCAGGAATGTCAGTTCCCGCCTTTTGATGGTCATAAATTATTGGCAGTCCTGTATGTTTTCTGATTATCTTTACAACTGATTTCATTCCAAAAGGAATCACCAGCTCGAATCCAATCTTGTAAGCCCCAACCCCCTTAACAGAACAAGTTGATTTAACTAATTTATCTAATTTTTCCAAGCTATCAACATCACAGCTCGGTATGATTGATTTTTCCAGTTTGATTATTGGCATTTTATATTACTATTACATTCAAATTTTGTATTTTCTTAAAATGGTTATCCAGAGTTATTAAAGGCATTCCGCTGTCCATAGCAATTGATGCTATGAATAAATCAAATATCGGGATTGGAGTTCCAGCTTTTGATACTTTATGTTTTATTTCTGCCAACAGCTTCGAGCTGTTTTTTGTTGTATTTAAAAGTTTGTACTTATCCAGTCTTTGCTTCCCTTTCTCAGACTTTTCTTCAGAAAGCTTCAGCAGGCCGAGATAGAATTCTGAATAAGTTGGGGAAGTTATATAAAATTCTTCCTTGATTGAATCAAAATTATCCAGTCTTGAGATAACTTCCTTGTTGTTTTTCTCTATCTCAATCAGAACACATGTATCTATTACAACGCCCAAAAAACTCACCTGAATTCAAATTCCTTCCTAAATTCACTAGCGACTTCCTTTATTTTGATTGCATCCTTTTCGGTGAGGAATTTTTTGCCGTGCAGGATTTCATTCCAATTGCCTTTCTCCTCTTTTTTTGCATGCTCCAGTAACACCTTGTTTAGAAATTCCGCTATCTTCAAGTTATGCTTTGCGGCCTCTGATTTCAACAGACTCCAGTCGTGCTCCCTAACGTTCTTTATTGATATGTTCATAGCATGAGTATAACAAGTTTAACTATTTAAACTTTTCTGTTGTAAATTAGTTTTCCCCTATAAATATTTTAGATATATTTTTAAAGAAAATATTATTAACTGAGTTTAATGAATAAAAGAAATCTTGTTGTTATAGTCGTGGCTGCTGCATCAATGATTGCATGTGAAAGTGACAAGCAGCATAATCAAAGGGTATTCAAAAAATTGCGTGAAGAGAGTTACCAAGAAGCATTGGCAGAACTGCCAAAATTAGAAGCAAGATTATTTGCTAATCAACAAGAAAAAGAAAATGGAGTGGAAAAGGGAGGAGATATTTATTTGCAACATTGCGCCCGTTGCCACGGAGTTTATGCGCAGGGCGGCGATACCGCATTCGATTTGAAAAACAAGGAAACTGGAGAAACAGCACATTTTGAGCCGCCTGAGCTAAAGCCGCAACGTTTTGATTTGGATAGTGATATATTGCGTCAGCTACGAGATTACGCTCAACAAATTAAAAATGGAGGGAGATATATGCCTCCAATTGGGGAATTCCCGCGTGATAAATCCGGCAATCCTTCTTTAGATGCTGTGCGTGAAATGATGGATTATATTAAAAGCGCTCCCAGACTAAGCATATAGGAGTTACCTCAAAGAAGGGAAACCAAAATAAAATCAAATACCTAGCCAATACAAGGAATTCTCAAAAATATTGCGAAATTTTTAAATTTCATACCTCAACCCAGCCTTCCGGATGCTTTTTCCAGTCCAGTATATGGTTCAATTGCTCTTTTGAAATATATTTTTTTTGCAGTGAAGTCTTTACTAGATTTGTGAAATTTGTCAGCGTATTTAATTTTACATTTGCGCTTTCGAAATTGATTTTTGATTTTTCAAGCTCGTAAGTAAATATAGCAATGCAGTTGTCCACTATTCCGTTTTTTGCCCGGATGACATTTATTGTATTGAGTGAACTCGTTCCGGTGCTTATCAAGTCCTCGACAACAATGTATTTTTTGCCTTCTTCTAACTTGCCTTCCACCATATTTTCCTTTCCGTGGTCTTTTGACTCGCTTCTCACGAAAATCATTGGCTTGTTCATTTTCTGCGCAATCCAAGCTGCCCAAGGGATGCCAGCGATTGCGGTTCCTGCAAATCCATCAGCTTTAATTTTTTCCTTCTCTATCATTTTAACAAAAGAATTGACAATAAATTCTCTTTCTTTTGGATAACTCATAAGGAGCCTGTTGTCAGTGTATATCGGCGAAAGAATTCCTGAAGCCCATCTGAATGGCGGCTTAGTCCTCAGCATCACGGCATTCAGGTTAAGCAAAATTTCAGCAATTTTATCTGGCATATTGAACCTCAAAATTTGTTTTTTGAATAAGAATCTTTCCATTATTTTTAATTGTTATGGTTTTAATGTTATTCCTTAATAATAGTAATATTTATATAATGAGAAAGCACCCTTATAATAACATGCCTAAACTAAGAGAATTTCCTGAAGAAAAGAAACTAGAAGTACTTGCTCAAGCTCTCGCCGCAGAGGATATCAGGCAAGTATTAACTGAAGGATTGCATAGAAGACATATTTTGGAAATTTCTAACTTGGGATTAAGTGATGGAATAATTACGCCAGACCAGTTTAGTACTATAATTGGTAAAATAGAAAGACCAAGAGAATTTCCAACAGACCCTGAGCAAAGATTAGAGGCGCTGCTTTCTGTCGGCAATACAGAGCCAAAGCAAGTGCTTAGCTTGTTGCTTTCTGATGCTCCTCAAAGTGTTGAAGCTTTAAGAAATCAATTTATTTCATTAATTGAAGGCGTGCAATATAAAGGCAGACAATGGATGCCTCATGGTATTACAATTGAAAATTATTTAGTGGACTCATTGGACCAAATAGGATTTATTGCATTTCCAGTAATAGGGGCAAGCAGGATTGGATATGCAAGAACACAAGCAGGCAGAGATTATGGGCAACCAGTTATGGCTTTTATGCTTAATATGGCTAACCGCCTTGGAATGTCAATGTATCAACTTCTAGGAAAGACTGCAACACCAGGAGACAGCAGAGCCACTTACAACAGATTTAGGACTCTTGAATTTCTCTTAAGCCAGCATAAAAATAGCAAAGAAACAAGAGAGGTTGATATAGTGAATTTGTTAAATTTAGGTAATACCAGTGTAAAAGTATATTTGAATGCACTAAAAAAAATCGGAATTGTTGAATGGGATTCTATTGATCCGGAACTAAAAGGACAGATTTTTTATAGATGGAAAGAAGGTAAAAATCCTGATGAGGTGCCGAAATATTCTACAGCGAAAACTTTAACACAAGAAGTTGCAGTATATCTTTACAGAAACAGAGAATGTAATAATATAGCGATAGTTAAACATTTAAGGACGAAAAGGCATTATAAAAAATGGGTATATTCAATATTAATGAGAAATGTTAGTAGTATTTTATCGCATCTTGAAAGACACAGCTTTGCTGAATCAGATTATACTGGTGCTAAAGTTCAGTCTCATATAAATTTAGTTAGAGGCAAGGCTGATTTTGTAGAAGAATTTACAAGTAAATTAAGAAATGCCGCCAATGGTGGTGCTGAGCTAAGAGCGATGGAACAGCTTTATAGTTCTTATGTGGCTGATCATGATACTCTCATGCGTGATTCCAGAGTTGTTGGTTTTTATGTTGATGTTTCACCACAATTAAATCAACCCACATCAGAAGAAGCGCAAATCGCAATACTAGATTATCTTCTAAGAAATGGAGAATCAAGACTAAGGGACATAAAAAAAAAATTTAGATTTGACATTGTTAATACTCGTTTGCCAGATATGATTAAAAGTGGTATGGTTGTGTTAAGGAAAGAAAGAAATAAATCTTTTTATTCAATTAACCAAGCTTACAGACCAAACTGATAATTTTTATTTATGATATTCAATCTCTTTAGCCTTCACATCAAAAATTTTACCTTCATCATAAACAATATTTCCATTGACAATTGTTGTTAACGGCCATCCTTTTAATATTTTGTCTTCAAAAGGGCTCCATTTGCATTTTGTCAGCAAATCATCATTCCTCACTGCCTGCCTTTTTTGCAAATCCACTACAACCAAGTCTGCATCATAACCTTCTTTTAACAATCCTTTATTTTTAATTTTGAATATTTTAGCGGGATTTTCACAGCAAAGCTGCATTATTTTTTGCAATGTTATTCTGTTGCTGTTGAAAGCGTCAAGCAGCAAAGGAAGCATTGTTTCCAGCCCAGGAACTCCGAAAGGATAGTTTGCCATCTCTTTTTCTTCCTTCAGATGCGGCGCATGGTCTGTTGATATAACATCTACCAAGCCGTTTTTAATGCCATTCCACAAAGCCTTTTGGTCCTGTTCAGTCTTCAATCTTGGCTTCATCTCGGCAAACGCGCCCAAAATTTGAATGTCTTTTTCTGCCATAAAAAGATGATGCGGGGTGACTTCTACTGAAATTTGATTTCTTATTTTGTTTTGTTTTGCATATTCAAGTTCTTTTGCAGAGCTGACATGGGCAACATGCAGCTTGTTTTTTATTTTATTCCGTAAAAAAATATCAACAGCCGTTTTTACATTTATATCTTCAGCGTGTATTATTGTCAGTTTTGATGCCTTGAAGATTTCTGCTATTGCGCCATAATCTTCCAGTTTCATAGCCCCAGTTGTCATGTCCATATAAATCTTGACAGCAGCAATATTTTTTGCTTTCCTTATGTCTGAGATGTTGTCCAATGTTGCGCCAAAATTAAATCCATAATTCACAATGCTTTTTGCAGCCAGTTTTCTTTTTTCTACCAAGGCTGCAACAGTTGTTGTCGGCGGAATAGTGTTTGGCATGTCAAGAATTGTTGTTACCCCCCCCTTTGCAGCTGCCATTGAGCCGGTAAGGAAGTCTTCTTTTTGAGTCAATCCAGGCTCCCTCATGTGAACGTGAACATCAATCAGCCCAGGAAGAACAAAATTGCCTTTTACATCAATTATTTCGTCTGATTTCGGCTCTTTGTTTGTTATTTTTGATATTTTATCTTTTTTTATTAATATATTCTTAGAATAGACTTTGTCTTTTACAAGAATCCTGCAGTTCTTTAGTAAGAGCGACATTTTAGTTTCTCTCTATTCCTTCTATTTCTTTTAATTTTGCACTATTTAAGCTGCAATGTTTTTCACCAGTAGATTGCTTGTTTATAATAATTTCCTTGTCAAATAAATCTTTTATTGCGAAATCAATAATCTTTTCTCCCCTTAAATGCTTTGGAACACAATTCCTTAAGTGGATAGTTTCTGTATGAGCGCCGCCGAATTTCTTTTTGTTTTTGAGCATTCTTATCATTTTCTTTTGTATGTTAATTAATTCTTCGTTGCTGAACTTTATCATTGCATTATAACATATTTAAAGCTTATGGATATATTACAAATTTGCAACGTTAGTATTACAAAATAGAAATATTTATATAGGAGTTAATTTTCATAGTGAATATGAAATTTCAAGACGAGCCAACAATATTCAGGGAATTATTTGGGGATACGCCAAAAATAAGAGTCTTAGAGTATTTGTTGGAAGGGAGAGAACTAGACCATTCCATTGGAGATATAGCTGAAGGCGCTGGAATAAACAGGGTAACTTTGTTTAGGTTATGGCCAGAAATAGAAAAATCCAAAATAATATCTTATACAAGAAATATTGGAAATGCTAAATTGTTCAAATTAAACTTAAAGAACGCTTATGTTAAAAGTCTTGTTGAATTATTTGATAAGTTGATAAATGAAGAATTCAAAAAATCAAGTGTTGAGAAAGAGCTGAGGCATTGAATAAAAATTTTAAAGGTAAAAAAAGAAGTTTATTTTATTTCTAAAAAATTTCGCTTTAACATATTTAACAACTATTAAACAGCAATTAAAACTGCGTTTAATAGTTGTTAAAGCGAACTTTGAACCCCCGACCACCCACCCCTTAATTACTAAGATTGTCACCTCCTGTTTTAGGAAAAAACTTCGCTTATCCGACCAACGAGAACGATTCGGAGATTCCTTGAACTTTCTTTAACATAGGATAAGCGATTACGCTTCGCTCCATCCAAATTTTTTCCAACGAGAAAAGTTTGGGGCAGAAAAGGAAAGCTTTAATAAATATTCAAATTTATTTATAATTAAATGGACTAAATACTATGGCACAAATCAATCCTCACATTAACTTCAATGGAAATGCAGAAGAAGCATTTACATTTTACAAATCAGTATTTGGCGGAGAGTTTGCAATGATAGTTCGTTTCAAAGATATATCAAGCCCTGAATTTCCGGTAGCGGAAAATGAGGCAAATAAAATAATGCACATTGCTTTGCCTATTGGCAAAAATAGTTTAATGGCCAATGATGTTCCTGAAAGTATGGGTCAGGTAAATGAAAATGAAAACAGGTCTAAAATATATATTCGCGCAGAAAGCAAAGAAGAAGCAGACAAATTATTTAATGGCCTTTCAGCAGGTGGAAAAGTAGAAGTGCCTATTGGCGAGAGTCCTTGGGGCTCATCTTTTGGGATGTTTAGAGACAAATTCGGTATTGAATGGATGGTGGATTTTGACCCAAAATATAACGGACAATTGGAGAAATAAAAATATGGCCGATACACTATTCAACGTAGAAGTAACTCGCATCTTCAACGCACCAGTTGAACATGTTTGGAAGGCGTGGAGCAATGCCTGGATAAAATGGCGGAAGCCTTGAAAAGGCAGGCATGACAATTTGCCGCCGAAGAAAAACAGCACCCAACCTTTCAGTCCTTCGGACATTTACCCTGCTTCGCAGAAATATACGAAAAAAGAGAAAGATATTTATACTAAAAAGCCAATTTTACCTATTATGGAAACAATAACTCTGCCAAGATCAGAACTTGAACAGTTACATAAAGAACTTGAAACATTAAGGAATTCCGGCTTATACAAAAGACTATTGGAATTTGAAAAAAATATTTCCGAAGGAAAAAGATTTACAAGAGCAGATTTAGGATTTTAAACTGCTGACTTTCTGTTTTAATTTTTTTATGGTTGTCTCTTGCTTTTCTGGACTTGTCTTCATTTCAAATTCAAAAACATAAATCTCATTTGTTGATTTATTATGCTTATAATACAATCTTATAGGCGGATGCTTGATCTTAACTTCATAAAGGGAGAGCTGAGAATCAAGAAGTTCCCCAGCATCAGGACCAGATAACTCCAGTTTATCCAGCATCTTTGTAAGAATTTCTTTAATATGCTGATTTTTGGCAGCTTTCTTAAGCTGTTTTGTTATTACATCATCAAAAACAAGATTATAATCTGCCCCCATACAAGAAAATATATTGAAGTTCTATTTAAAGATAACGACTACGACCGATTCCCACCTAACTCTAGTCTGCTATCGCAGAAATACATTGACGAATTTATAACAAAAAACTACGGCGGCAGAATAATTTTTTGAGACGAAAAACCTCGTCGTTCGGCTTTGCCTCACTCCGACCACGCTGCGCTCTCGCTTCGCTCGGGTCGGCAAACAAGAATTTCTATAAGTTATACGCAATTTTTTCGGGGCACTTCATGATATTCCTTCAAGCTTACTTTCCTTCCGCTTTTTAACCTCGCAAATTTTCCGAATTCGGAAAATTTACGTAGTTGCGTTGAATTAAAAATCGGGCCGTCAACGCAGACTATCTTGTCGTCTATCATGCACTTTCCGCAGATTCCAAAGCCGCATGCCATGTACCTTTCAAGGGCTGCTTCGCATTCAACTTTATGCTTATTGCATATATCGAAAACTTTTTTCATCATTATTTCTGGACCGCAAGTGTAAACAATCTTGATTTTATTATTCTTACCCAATAATTCATTTAAAACGTCTGTTGTGAAACCTTTTCTTCCGAAACTTCCGTCGTCAGTTGTTATCATCAAGTTTTTATTTTTGTATCTCTTTAAATAAATCAAATGCTCCCTGCTTTTTGCGCCATAGATTACAATCGGGTTTCTTAAAGAATCTATTAAATTTGAGACAGAAGCAATTCCAACTCCACCTGCCACAACGCAGGAATTGCTTTTAACAGAAAAATAATTTCCATATGGGCCCCTGATGCCGAGCCTGCCGCCTTTTTTTATATTTTCAAGCGCATTTGTAAACTTGCCTATCGTTTGTGATGTGAAAGCAAACTCATTTTTGTTATGGTATGACACGGCCATCGGCTTTTCGTCAAAGCCTGGAAGCCAAACCATGAGGAACTGGCCTGGCTTGCATTCCAAATGATGCCTAAAAAAAAATGAAGTTATCCCTTTTCCTTCATTTACTACATCAGACACTTCCAGAATTTTTGGGATTTCGGTGCGGCAGCAATTATTTTTTTTGTTCATTTTTTGTTTTCCGCGAGCACAAAATATTGTTTTTCTCCACCCAGTTTTAGAACTTTATTCCACAATATCTTAAATCCCGAATTCTTGATTATACCAGACGTCTTTTTTGGGTTATAGTGGCTCCAGAACATTTTTACTCCCAGATAATCTTCTGCGTATCCTTCCCAGTTATCAGAACCGCTTGCATTAACCAGCATAATCCCTTTTGATTTAATGATTCTATGAAGACTTTTATATATTTTTGAATGTTTTTCACGTGGAACATGTATAATGGCATAAAATGAAACTGCGCCGTCAAAAGAATCAGGTTTAAATCTCAATTTAGTCATATCCATTTTGATGAATTTTGCTTGCGGCACATTTTTTCTTGCAAGATTTAACATTCCGTCTGCAAAATCCACGCCAGTAACTTTATATCCATTATTTGCAAGAAATTTTACAATTGGAACTCCTGCGCCACACCCTAAATCTAAAATTTTAGAATTTTCCTGAATATATCTAATAAACATTGATATTAATTTTTTATTTGGATATTTGCCTCGTTGTTTGTGATACTTTAAAGCAATTTTCGAATATCCTTTTTTAACAACTTGTGATTTTTCTTTTTCCATTTTATTTATGTACGCATCCCCTTAGCTCATCCAAATTTTTAACTTTGTTTTTCCTCATCCATTCTTCCATTTCGTCACAGACTTTTTTGAAAATATTTATTCCTCTATAGTAAATTCCTGTGCCGATTCCAACGGCGGTTGCGCCGGCCATTATCATTTCAATTGCATCTTTGCCATAAGTTATGCCGCCAGTTCCGATTATCGGGATTTTTACAGTCTCATATATTTCAAATACGCATCTTACAGCAATTGGCTTTAATGCAGGACCAGAAACACCACCAACTTTATTGGCTAGAATCGGTTTTCGCGCATCAATATCTATTGCCATTCCGGTTGCCGTGTTAATTGCAGTTATTGCATTTGCACCAGATTTTTCTGCGGCATGCGCAATCTCCTTTACGTCATAAACATTGGGACTTAATTTGATTGAAACTGGGATTTTGCCTGCATTTTGTTTTACAATATACGTTACTTTTGCAGTCAATTCGGGGTCTGCATAATATGGCTTGCCGTAATCCAAATGCGGGCATGAGATATCGACTTCAATCATTGCAGGCTTTAGAGAAGCCATTTTTCTTGCAACTTCACCGAACTGTTCTATTTTATACCCATAAATGCTGCCTATCACTGGAACACTCAAATTATCCAACCTTACAAAATCCTTCATTGCAGAATCTATGCCCTGGCCAGGCAATCCGACTGCATTCAGAAAAACATCATCATAGCCAAACATTGTTGGATTTGAATTTCCAAATCTTTCTTCATGGCACAATGATTTAAGAGTAACTGCGCCTGCGCCTGATTTTCCAATTCTATTCACAGATTCTTTTGACACACCAAGAATTCCGGAAGCAAGAATTGTGGGATTTTTGAGTTTTATATTGCAGAGGTTTGTTTGCAGCATTTTTATTTTTAAGGTTTTTATATTGTAAGATTAAAATTTTCAATTCGCCTGCGGCGCATTTTACTGCTCGCTGGCACCCTACCCAGCTCGCCAATAGATGAATATTCTAAATTAATTTTACCATTATATTATCTCAATGTCTTCCTTGCCCATGCTTCTCTCGCAATAATGGCATTTTATTTTGAGTGGGTCTTTCTTGACGACATAAAATTTTGTATTAACCTGCTCGTTGTTTGTTATGCAGACCGGATTCGAGCACTTGACAACATTATCTATTACATCTGGAGATTTGACTTTTATCTTTTCCCTGACATCATAATTCTTTATTATGTTTACGGTTGCATCAGGCGCAACAATTGCTATCTTGTTGACTTCCTCCTGGGTCAGGCTTTTCCCCCCTAGTTTTACAATTCCTTTTTTTCCTATGCTCTTGCTCTGTAAATTTGTTGCGATGGACACAATTCCTTTATGGTTTTCCAGATTAAGTATCTCAGCAACCTTGAACGTTGCGTCTGTGGGAATGTGGTCTATTACAGTGCCTTCATCTATAGCGCTTATTTTCAGCTCCTTTTTTATCTCCTGTTTTGGAGCATTCGGGTTAATTTTTTTGGCCCTTATTTTTTCCTTGCTTTTTGATTTTCTTATATTCTTCCTTGCCATTTTATTTTACCTTGCCCAACGCCAAGGCAAGCAGCGCTTTTCTGACCGGGATTCCATTGGCTGCCTGCTCGAAATAAGCTGCGTGAGGGGTCTTGTCAACGCTTTTATCTATCTCCCCGACTCTTGGCAGCGGGTGCATTATTTTTAAGTCTTTTTTCACATTTTGCAAAAATGAGTCATCAATCTTGTACAGGTCCTTGAATTTTTCATATTCCAAAGGATCTGGAAATCTCTCTTTCTGTATTCTCGTGACATACAAAATATCGAGCTCCTTATTGAATCTTGCAAGGTCGGAAGTTTTGTAATATTTCACTTTTTTCTGGAAAAGCTCGTCAAGATAAACCTCTGGCATTTGCAAATCTTCAGGCGCTATGAAATAGAAAGTCGGATTGAAATGCGACAGGGCAATTACAAGGGAATGCACCGTCCTTCCGTATTTTAAATCGCCAACAAAGCCAACATGAAGGTCATCAAGCTTGCCCTTGATTTTTTGTATTGTGTATAAATCAAGTATTGTTTGGGTTGGGTGCTGGTTTGAGCCATCACCGCCATTGATGACTGGGATAGATGCTGCTTCTGCAGCAAGCCTTGCAGAGCCTTCTAGAGGGTGCCTTATCACAATAACATCCGCATATTTTTCTATCATTTTTACGGTATCCCATAAGGACTCGCCTTTTTCTATAGATGTGACGTTTGCTGTCGAGAATCCTATAACTTCTCCTGCAAGCTGTTCCATGGCAGAGATAAAACTAAGCCTTGTCCTTGTTGATGGCTCAAAGAATAAAGCTGCCAAAATCTTTCCTTTAAGCAGGTTGTTTTTCGGCTTTTGTTCGACTTGCCTCACAACCTTAAGCATATACAAAAGCTCTTCCTTTGAGAAATCATAGATTGAGATTACATCTTTGCTTTTGAAGTCCATGCTAAAAAAAGGAATGAGTAAGTTATGGTATATAAAGATTGCCTTTTCAGTATACACTTTTGGTCAAAAACTGGATTTTCAGAAAAAAGTATACCCCATAGGTGATGAAAAGAAAGC
>JAHFQL010000028.1 GCA_023259315.1 Candidatus Woesearchaeota archaeon
ACCAGAGCTTGGATGCCCTATTGAAAGGCAGAATAGAGAAAGCTAGGAAGTAATTGAAAATTTTTTTATTAAGATTAAAAATTCAAAATTAAAATCAATAAAAATAATCAAAAAAATCAAAAAGAAAAAGAGTGATGGAGAAATAAAATGGCAGAGACAATTCAATTAAGAACTTTAAGAGGCAGTTTACCAAATTTGGAAGCAACTGTAAGCGAGGTAGCCTCTGCACTTCATATGAGAATATGGACGGCGGCTCCCCAAGACATTAAACAATTAGAGGATAGAGTTAAAGAATTAAGTGCTCATGTAAAAAAAACCGAAGGACAACCCCAAACTACAATAATTCCAGATAGTATTGCCGGGATTTATAATATTGTCTTAGAGACTATAAGAATTTTAAGGACTAACGAGACTTATTATAAATTAATAGGACATTACATAAGGTCAGAGGAACAGCGTCGAGAAGATTTTAGGTATATGTTACAACATTGGGAAGAAGGGCTTTAACTGAAAGTCCCGACGGGTCCATTACAATCATTTTGTTAAAATAATTCCGAGGCGGAGAGGCTGTTGCAAATAATATTTGTAAATAAAACATTAATTGCCTTTGCCGCCGAGTGTAACATTTTGTGTCTGCAGGCACGGAATGAAAATAAAAATAATTTAAAAAATAAAATTTTCAAATCAAAAAATGTCAGAAATAAAAGCCTTTAACAGATGGGACATGGCAGGAATAAAAGTGGATGATTTAGGGCTGCAATATTACATTACCTTGAACCCCAAGATCGTCCCAAAAACAGGGGCAAGGTACGCTGGAAATAAATTCTACAAAAGCAAGGTATTCATTGTTGAAAGACTAATAAACAAACTGATGGTGCCTGGCCATAAAGGCAAGAAACATTTTAAGACAAGCTATCACATCACAGGCAAGGTTAACACGGCTTTTGGCATTGTTGAAGACACTTTCAAACAGATTGAAAAAACCACAAAAGAGAACCCAATAAAAGTTTTTGTAAAGGCGCTTGAAAATGCTGCCCAAAGGGAAGAAATAATCACAATTGAGTACGGCGGCGCAAGGTATCCGAAAGCGGTTGAATGCTCTCCCCAAAGAAGGGTTGACTTGGCATTAAGGTACATGACAGAGGGCGCCTATCACAAAACTTTCAACACAAAAAAATCCATTGTCAGCAGCTTGGCAGAGGAAATAATCAATGCCTACAGATTAAGCAGCGCCTCGAATGCGATAGCAAAGAAGCTTGAGATAGAAAGGCAGTCGGATAGTTCCAGATAAATCAATAAACTTTATAAATCCTAAATTATAAATTTAATTGGGGTGGAAAATATGACGAGAAAAGTAGCAGATTGCAGGATGATTCCGAGCGAGAAAGGCTGCACGCTTACAATCGCTGGAACAGAGGATGAAGTTATGAGAGTTGCAGTCAGGCATGCGGTACACGAGCACGGGCACAAAGACAGCCCTGAACTGAGAAAGCAGATTAAGGGAATGCTTAAGGATGAATAATTATTTTTAATAAAATTATTGGGATGTTTTCATGAGAACTTGGATTAAAGCCTTGCTGATAACTATTACTATTGGCATTCCGGCTTTTATTTTGGGCCCAATATTATGGACACAATCTCCAGATATAAAACCAACATCTGCTCAGCTTCCATTTTTTATATTTCTTTCAGTTATTGAATCTGCAATTTTTGGCCTTGGAATAGCATTCATATTTTTTGGATGGCCTTTGGTCAAGAAAATATCTAAATCAAGAAATCTTTCTATAGCAGCATTTGTCTCGCTTTCATGGCTTCTTGTATCATGGTGGCCGCATGACAATTTCCATATACACAACGGAATGAACGCGCAAGGCCTGCTCTATATCGATTACACATTCCATGTTACAATAATAATCGCGTCTTTAATTTTAACATATTATTTTATTTACTCGCTTAAAAATAAGATTTAAAAACAATTAAATTTTTCTTTTTTCCATGAAAGAACTATTATTCGGCACCGCGGGCATTCCCTTGAGCGCGAATCCTAGGACAACAGCTGATGGAATCAGGCATGTCAGGAATCTCGGACTTGGCGCAATGGAGATGGAGTTTGTGCATAGCATCAATATTTCAAAGGAAAAATCTCCTGAAATAAGGAAAACTGCTGAGGAAAACAAGATTGTTTTGACGTGCCATGCCCCATATTACATAAACCTAAATTCTTTGGAAAATGCCAAAGTAAAAGCGAGCATTGACAGGATAATAAATTCCGCAAGAATAACAAATCTTTGCGGCGGTTACAGTGTTGCTTTTCACTCGGGATTTTACATGGGGCAGGACCCAAAAAAAGTTTATAAAATAATAAAAGAAAACCTAAAAGAAATAATAACAACATTAAATAAAGAAAATAATAACATCTGGATAAGGCCGGAGACTACCGGAAAGGAAACACAATTCGGCAATGTAGATGAAATTCTTCAATTAAGCCAGGAATTTTATAACGTGATGCCCTGCGTTGATTTTGCGCATTTCCATGCAAGGACTAACGGAAAATTTAATACATATGGCGAATTTGCAAGCATTTTGGAGAAGATAGAAAAAGCCCTTGGCAAAAAAGGCCTTGAGAATATGCACATTCACATTACAGGAATTGCGTACGGCCCAAAAGGCGAGAAAAATCACCTGAACTTGAAGGAATCTGATTTAAAATACCAGGAATTAGTAAAAGCATTGAAAGATTTTGATGTTAAGGGGGTTGTTATTTCTGAAAGCCCCAACATTGAAGGAGATGCGATGATGATGAAGAAAATTTTTGAGAAATTATGAGTGGACGGATTAAAATTAGATCCTAGCTTATAACAGTTTTTCTGTATTATTCCTAATTCTTGCCCAGCCCTTAGATAAAGTGATGCGCTTGCCATAAAATTAACAGCTCCTCTTCCTTCACCAGTATTGGGATCATACCATTCTCTGAATCCTTTTAGTTTTTCTGTCCAGACATTGAAAGATTCTCTAGCCAGATCTATCTCACCCATCTTATTTAAGGCAAGAATAATATGCCCCGTAGCCCATGGCCATATCGTGCTATAATGATCAACTCGAATATTTTTTCTCCTAACCTTTCTGCTTTGCGAAGAGAGATAGTGGTCATTTATTTTGAATCCGAAATCAGTGTTTGATATTTCGCGGAACTTTGATGCAATGCTCCCATATTGACTCGAATCGGCAACACCATATAATACAGCAAGGGCTTGTCCAAATGCATCAAAACCTTCAGTGTCTGTATGGTCTGCATGGTATGTGCCTCTCCAAAATTGATCATTAATCTTTTGCTTGAGCTGATCAGCCTCAGCACTAGACCCTAATGTCTGGATTTTAAGGCAGAAATAATTTATGTCTTATCATAAACTCTGCCCCTGTGGTCAATGACCTGAACCAATAGAACATTGTTCTTAAAATCAACATTATAGTCTATAAGGAATCCTAAATCTGAATATTGAGAGCCAAAATCTAAATATTCCAATTCTTCAGGCTTTGTGTTCCTAACCTCTTCCTCTATCTCCTCATTCAATTCTTTTAAGTTATAAGGAGATATCCTTAGTTTCTGAAAATGCATTCCAATACTTTTATGAATAACATCTTCAAATGCAGTCTTAGAATAAGTTTTAGATAACCACAATTTAATATACAAATTTGTGAGTATTTCCATATAAAACCGAGGATTAGATTTAATATATAAAAATAGCGGGAGGAAGATTTGAACTTCCGACCTATGGGTGCCTCCGAAATGCTTATGAGCCTTCCGCTTCCATCAGAAATCTGATGAAATCATCGGGCACTCCTGGCTCTTAGGTCTACGGTCAATTAAGGCCGCAAAAGCCCTATCCCGCTATGCTATTTGAGAATAAAAGTCGCTTTATAAACGTTGCTGAAAAAAATAAAAATTGTTTCTTAAATAACTTTATTTTGCAATTCTCCAAAAGGTTTGCTATAAACAGTAACGAAGTCTCCTCTTTGGCTGTAACATCTTTGAGGAACAATTAAGCCAGTTCCAGCAAGAATTACAGTTCCTTCAGTCAGAAAACCATTCTTGATCTCTATTCTTTTTGATGGAGGAACATTACCTCCGAATTCTCTGAGAAATTTTAAAATCTTTGGGAACAACAAGAGCCGCATGCCCTAATGTTGAAGAATTCACAGGGTAAAATGCATCGCCTTTGTAGCCCAGCGCAATAAATCTTCCGAATCCTTCTTTCATTTCTCTTGGCAGCCATCCTGAATGAGTGCCTCGATTGTAAGTGTCTCCGCTGCTTAACAACTGCATTGCTAAAACATAACTTGCCATAAATTTGGAATCATTAAATGATGCGCTGAACACAGGATGATTTAGCCAGTCGATTCCATTAAAATTTCCGCCTCTTGATGCAAGATAGTCAGAATATTGGATTTTAGAATATGCTCCTTCAACAATTCTTCTTAATGCATCATTGTTAAACCTAATTCCGCCGTCAGATAACTCCCCATCCAATGAACTGGCAAGTTCTAAATTATTGCTAAATGGATTTCCATTGTAAAAAAATACGTGCTCTTTTCCATCAGTTCCTTTTGCCCGAACCATGCTGGTGGAAGAAGTTAATCTATGATTCCACTCAACGTATTCTTTGGGGTGTACTCTCGTGGAAGTTCCAATATGATCTCCTGCATCATCTAATTTTTCTTCAGAGAGTCTATTGCGCCTTGCATCATCAATTAGCATCTTTATTTTAGATGTGCCTCTTTCAATAAACATTTGAAAAGGTGAAACTCTTATTTCTGCTATTTCCCTCAGAGTTGCTATCCTCTCAGAATTAGGATCGCATGATTGAAATAATTCGCTTTGGCTGTCGGCATGAATTATTCTTCCAGTATACCCTTCTTGCGCAGATAGTTTTTCAAACATACGGACATATGCCGAAATAATCTTTTCTAAATTTTCTGTTTCATTAATTTTTATCACTTATTAGTAATTATTAATAATACAATATATAAATTTTATGGATTAGATTTCACCAAAAACAGAAAATTTTATATATAAAACTCAATATTTACCAATAAAATGGCTCAAGAATTGGATTTATTAGACAAGAAGATTTTATACGAACTTGATTTAAATTCAAGGCAGCCAATTTCTGCTTTGGCCAAGAATTTAAAATCCTCAAGAGAAACTGTAAATTTCCGGCTAAATCGTCTTGTAAAAAACGGCTACATTAAAAAATTCGTAACAACGCTATACACATCCAACTTGAACAGGTTTTATTATAAATTATTCTACAAGTTTTATAAAACAACTCCTAAAATAGATAACGAAATAATTGATTTCATAAACAATTATCAAAAAACCGCTTGGTTCGGAACTTTCGAAGGGCCTTATGACTTAGCTTTCTTGATAATTGCAAAATCTCTTTACGATTTGGATAATTTTCTTATAGAATTCAGAAAATTGTTTGGAGATTACATACTGGAGCAGGAGATTCATACTCTTACATCAGTGCACAGATTTAATTTGAAATTTTTTTATAAATCAAAAAAAACTTCGCATACACAATACCCAAAGGAATTAAAAGAAACAAAACTGGATAAAACAGACAAAGAAATTATTAAAGAGCTTGCAAATAATTCCAGAGCATCTGTTTTGTCCTTAGCGCAGAAGCTAAAAGTTGATTCGGGAACAATAATATATAGAATCAAAAATTTGAAGGAAAATAAAATTCTTGGGACTTACACTTTATCGGTTGATTTTGATAAATTCAACATGCAACATTTTCAAATAAATTTTAAATTGAAAAATAATGAGTCAGTAAATAAAATAATTAACTTCTTTTCCAATCATCCTAATGCTACTTTTGCCACGGTTGCATTTGGAAAATATGATCTTGCAATTGAGCTGGTTGTTAAGAATAACAAGGAACTAAAATCAATCCTAGATAATCTAAAAGAAGAGTATTCAGGAGAGATTTTAGATTATGATACATTCTTGATAACTAAAGAATATGGAATTACTTGGTATCCATATGAGACTGAGAATTAATCATATCAAATTTCCATTTTCTCCATTACTTCTTCCCTTGTTATTTGTCTTATATCGCCAACTTTCAAGTTTCCCAATTGCAGGCCTGCAATCGAAACTCTTTTCAGATAAACAACTTTGTTGCCTATCGATTCAAACATTAATCTAATCTGGCGTTTCTTGCCTTCAGAGACTGAAATATAAATTTCTTTTTCCCCCACGATTTTTATTTTGCATGGCTTGGTTCTGTATTTTTCATAATCTATTTCCAATTCAATTCCTTTTTCTAAAATTTTGATTTTGTTTTTATCAGTTGGCTTTTCCAGGACTGCATTATATTTCTTGATAATTTTATTTTCTGGATTCATTATCAGATTTGATAATTTTCCGTCATTGGTCAATATCAATAGTCCTTCAGTGTCCTTGTCCAGTCTGCCGACAGCGTGCAAAGATTGTATTTGTTCCTTTGGTAAATTAAGATTTCTCAATAAATCATAAATGGTTTTTTCCTCAGCTGATTTTTGGGATAAATGGCCGGATGGCTTGTTCATGATAAAATAAAGCTTTGAAACTGTTTTTAGCTTTTCATTGTTCAATTTAACCAAATCTTTTTTTGGGTTAAAGAAATGGCTTGGGTTAGTTATTATTTTGTTATTGATTGCAACTCTGCCATTTTTTATTGCTTCAACGCAGTCATATGCCTTTTCAAATCTTCCGCTTTTCATCAGAAATTGCTTTAATGAAACTTTTTTTGACATTATGCAGAAAAAGTAAATCAAGGTTAAAAATCTATCTTTTATCAAGTATTTCTACAGTTCCATTCAGTTCTACAAAAGTAACATTGTCCCCTTCGTTAAGTTCGTCAATTAATTCAGGCGGTATATTTGCATCCAATGTTTCATAACTGACAGCATCCATTACCTGCACTTTGTTTTTTGTTTTCGAGATTATCTGGCCCTGCTTTCTCATTATTTCTATCTTCTCAACCCTGTCAGAGTGCTGGAATATAACTGATTTTTCTCCTTTTTCCCTCAAGCCTTGAATATAAAATTTCAATTTGCTGTGGGAGTGTGTTCCGACTACAATAACCTCTTTTCTCACAACTCTTACCGGCTCTCCATTGTGGATGAAATAATTTCCCCTTTCAAGTTCTGATGCGGTGGACATTTTTTATTTGATATAATTTTTTATTAATTTTATTAATCCTATCCCTAAAAATATACCAACAAAAAGCCAAAAAAAATTCTGTGCATTATAAATATAACTTAGATATGAAACTATTGCTAATATTATCAGTACAATAAACATAACCCAGTCCTCTTTTGTCAATTTTTTCTTTCGTGGAAACTTGTAAAATTGATTTATTATGATCATTAGTATAGTTACCAAAGCGGTTATGCCTGCAACAATACCTCCTAATTGTGGAGATATATTTACGTTTTGTGAGCCTGAAGATAAAGCAACTGTAACACCTGAGATTATACCACTAATAACAGCAATAGCAACGCTTATTGGTATATCAGAATCTTCCATTTAAATCACGACATTCATTTTATAAACTAATTCAATTTTGAATAACTATTTCCTAAATTAAAATAATACGCCGCGGGGGAGACAATCATGCGAAAGAATTTACTTTCTGCAATTTGAACTCCCGTATCCTTGCGGACAGTGGATTTTTACAGCCATTGTTCAAGGCTTAGCCCATAGCAATCATACGGTTGATTTAGTGTACTTCTAAACAAATCACCGCAATGGCCGGGCTATGCGACCGCGGCATAGTAGAAAGGTTATATAATACCTTTATAAAAGTTGTTGGTTTTAAAGTCTATTTCTTCAATAAAAAAACTTATAAACAAACGCAATAACATTAAACAAATGAAAAAATTGATTTTAACATTACTGTTTTTAATTATGGTTCCTTTTACTTATGCAGACTGGTTTTATAACAGCCAGTACGTAACGACAAACATTGACATTTCCTCTTATGCGAATATTGAACCCTTGACAACAAGAGGCTACATAGAAAGCGCCACAGTAAATTTAACATTTTTCCCAAAGGAAACAGAAAATCAGGAGATAATCAATTTTCATACAAACCCGGAGGCTGAGGTTGTGGAAAAGACAGCACAGTTTAAGTGGAAAAGGCCATATGACAAGATTGATTTCAGGATAACATCCGATGTCAAGGCAAGAAACACAATTAACCAAGTCAGAGAAAAAATAGAATTTCCTATTGAAGATTTGCCAAGCGAGATTATACCGTACACCAAGCCAAGCCAAACAATAGATTCGAATGATGAAGACATAATCAGGCTTGCTTCTGAGCTTGTAAAGGGAGAAGATGACTTGTATTTTGCTGTGTATAAAATAGCTGAGTGGACGAAAAACAATATAGAATACAACCTAAGCACGCTCACCGCTGATGTAAGCCAGAAAGCGTCATGGGTGCTGCAAAACAAACAGGGCGTTTGCGACGAACTTACTTCATTGTTCATTGCGCTGCTAAGGGCTGTCGGAATCCCTGCAAGATTCACTTCTGGAATTGCCTACACAAACTCTGAACTGTTTCCTGAAAAATGGGGAGCTCACGGCTGGGCTGAGGTATATTTTCCTGAATATGGCTGGATCCCATTTGATGTGACCTATGGCGAGTTTGGATGGACTGACCCGACTCATGTGAAATTCAAGGATTCTGTTGACTCTGATGAAGCGTCAACTTATTACCAATGGCTTGGGCGGGACGCCGACCTAAAAACGCACAGCCTTGACATTAAAACCAATTTAATCGAGGCAAAAGGGGACATAAAACCGCCGATCAAAGTTGAATCTTCTGTGCTCAAGAAAGCAATAGGATTTGGCTCGTACAATCTTGTTGAGGCAAATATTGAAAATCTTGGAGATTTTTATTATGCAACTGAATTAGTCTTAAGCAAATCAAAAGAAGTAAAAATCATAGGCAACGAATTCCGAAGCGTAATTTTGCTGCCAAAAGAAACAAAAAAAGTATATTGGATTATAAAAGTTGACAATAACCTAAACAACAGGTATTCTTACACATTCCTGTTAAGCATCAGCACTGTGAATAACGTAACATCAGAGACAAGCCTTGAATCAAGCGTGAGAGACAGTTATGTTTCATTTGAAGAAGTAGAGCAAATAGCAAAATTGTTGGATGAAGAGAAAGAGAAAAAATATTCTGGAAATGTGCTGCTCGACTGCCAACTTCAAAATTATGATTTTTACGAATACCAAAATCCTGATGTTTCTTGCACGGCAAAAAATACAGGAAATATATTCCTTGAGGATGCTGAGGCCTGCTTTGATGGCAAATGCAATAAAACTGAAATCGGCATTTCGCAGATAAAACATTTCACATTTAAAATCGACACTTCAAGGATTGGCCAGAATAAAATCCCGTTCACTTTGAGAAATGGTATTGTCTCAAAAACATATTATGCTGAGTTCAAGATAAACGACAAACCTGACATTGAAATTGAGGATTTGGTTTTTCCGATAAACGCCTCTTATGAAAAGAATTTCACTGTGTCATTTAATTTGGCAAAAAAATCGCAATCGAATCCACAAAAAGTTGTTGTGGCATTTTCCCAAAATGGAATTGAGAAAAAATGGCTTATAGAAGAATTGGCTGAGAGCAGCAATTTTGTTTTGAATATTGAAGGAAGCCAATTAAGATCCGGAAAAAATGATTATAGTATAGACGTTAGTTATGTTGATGGGTTGAAAAAACATTACAGCAAACATAAGGAATTCTCGATTAATTTGACAAATGCAACAATAATGCAAAGATTGTTTTTGTCGATTAACCTATTTGAGGGTATGAGCAATGAGAGTATTGCTATAATACTCATGACAGGAACTATAGCATTTATTGGAGTTGTGTTAATATTGTTTAGGCAAAAGAAAAGATAGTTTAATTATTATTTTCAATATTATAAATAATTAAAATCTATCTATTTAAAATATATTTCTATATTGTAAATAAATAAAATACCAAAGTTTTATAAATAAATAAGTTTTTCTTGTTGTTATGGAACAAATTAACACGCAATTAATAGAAAGGATTGTGCCTGATACTTCTATAATAATAGAAGGATTATTGTCAGAAAAACTACGGAATAATCATATAAAATCGAACGAGATTATAATACACGAGGCTGTGATTGCTGAGCTTGAGCACCAAGCCAACATGGACAAAGCAATAGGCTTTCTTGGCCTGGATGAAATAAAGAGAATCAAAAAGATTTCAGTTGAGAAAGATTTTGAATTGACGTTTAAAGGCCCTAGGCCAAAGGCGGCAGAGATAAGGCATGCCTCTTTGGGGGAAATTGACTCTTTGATAAGGCAGCTTGCTTATGATGAAGATGCTACTTTAATCACATCTGACAAAGTCCAAAGCGAAGTCGCTTTAGCCAAGGGAATGAAGGCAATTTATTACAAAAGACCTGACAAAGGCTTGAGAAAATTAAAGCTTGAAAGGTTCTTTGACGAAACAACAATGAGCGTTCATTTAAGAGAAAATGTAAGCCCATATGCAAAAAAGGGAATGCCCGGCAACTGGCAGTTTAAAGAGTTGAGAAAAGCATTGCTGCGGCAGGAAGAAATACAGGATATGTCAAGAGAAATTATAGAAGACGCAAAGTTAAGAAAGGATGGATTTATTGAGATTGAAAGGCCTGGCTCAACCATAGTTCAGTTAGGAACGTTCAGGATTGTGATAACAAAGCCGCCATTTTCTGATGGATGGGAAATAACAGCTGTAAGGCCTGTTAAGAAATTAAATTTAGAGGATTACAAACTGAGCGAGAAATTGATGGACAGAGTTGCAAAACAAGCTGAGGGAGTTTTGGTTGCTGGCGCCCCTGGAATGGGCAAGACAACTTTTGCTCAGGCTTTATGTGAGTATTATGCTTCGCAAGACAAGATTGTAAAAACAGTTGAAGCACCTCGAGACTTGATCTTGCCGGAAAGGATTACCCAATATGCAATCTCTTACGGCGATGCGCAAGAAATACATGACATTCTTTTGCTTTCAAGGCCCGATTACACAATTTTTGATGAGATGCGCAACACGGATGATTTCAAGTTATTCGCTGATTTAAGACTTGCAGGAGTGGGCATGGTTGGCGTTGTTCACGCTACCTCACCGGTGGATGCAATCCAAAGGTTCATCGGCAGAGTTGAAATGGGTGTTATACCTCAAATCATAGACACTGTCATATTCATCAAAAATGGGTTTGTCAACAAGGTTCTTGCCTTGAAGATGACAGTAAAAGTTCCTTCTGGAATGACAGAAGCGGACTTGGCAAGGCCTGTTGTTGTGATAAATGATTTTGAAACTGGAAAACTGGAATATGAAATTTATAGTTATGGCGAGCAGACTGTTGTTATTCCGGTTCAGGCGTCTGGCAGGGAAAAAAGCGGTGCCCACAAACTTGCTGAAACTACAATAATAAATGAATTCCAAAAGTACTCTAGGAATGTTGAAGTTGAAATGATTTCTGACAATAAATGCGTTGTGTACGTTCCTGATGTGGATATTGCAAGAATCATTGGAAAGCAAGGCGTGAATATAAATAAAATTGAAGAGAAATTGGGAATTGGAATTGATGTGAAAAACATTGAAGAGAAATACCAAGCCGCAACAAAAGGAACATCAAAAGAGCAGAGAGAAGTGCCATTTGAGATAAGCCACAAGAAAAACAACTTAATGATTGAATTAGGTATGGACATGCAAAATAGAGATGTTGATTTGTATGTTGGTGATGAGTTTATCTTAAGCGCGAAAGCCGGAAAGACCGGAGTCATAAAGATAAAGAAAAACAATAATATTGGTAGCAGACTAATGAGGGCGATCCAGAACAGAGAGAAGATAAGATTGGTGGTTTAGTTTCCAAAACAAAAATATTTATATTGTTTTTACTAAATCCCTAATTTCTCAAGCTAAAACGACCGGATCATAATCATCCATAATTAAATAATTAGTGGCACCTGCTTGTTTGCTAAGTCTTTCCAATTCGGAATCATAACCTGCAATGCCAACAATAAATATTGGTGTATGACTATTAGCAGAACTACTTCTAATTTGCCTTATGACTTCTAATCCGACTCTACAAAATCCGATTTCGTCGCTTCTTGATTGTTCTACTGCCGACGCCAGCGATTCATCCAGGGGGGGTGCCACTAGGTGTAAGTAATTCAGTTAAAATTAAAGGACTAGGAGTAGACCTAAAATATCTTAAAGCAGAACTTGCGTCCGCAAACCATGCTGTGTCAATTTCATATTCTTTTAGGGCATGGCAATAATATTTCATTTGAAATCTGTCCCTCGTTAACCAAGGCA
>JAHFQL010000029.1 GCA_023259315.1 Candidatus Woesearchaeota archaeon
TTTTTGTTTCATTTTATTTTAATGGGCTGGGGCTGGTCTTGATGGAGCCGGAACTGATGTCTCCGGAGCTGATGGCACCGGAGAACTTCCGTATCCGCCTAGTGCTTTGCCTACATCGTACAAAGCATTAAACGGCTGATAGAGAATATTTTTGGCAGCTTTTGCTGTAACACTCAGTGCTGCACCCACATATGGGAACGGATTCAGTTCTTTAAACAAATTTTTCAGGCTTGTGCCTTCTGCTTTTGGTCCGACTAACCTAAAAAGCAATGTCATCAATGAACCATAAGCAAGCTGCGCAGTAATACCAAGTGTCTTGTAAATTGCTGTATATGGAAGAATTGTTACATTCAAAGCACTTAATGGCAATACATACATCCAAGTTCTTTTGACTGACGGCCAATATTCTTTTTTGAATTTCTCTCCCAAGCCCTTAAAAGTATGATTTTGTATTACATGATTCAAACCTGTGTACATGCCTATGAAGACAGCCTGTCCAAGTCCTAAAGCGGCAGCGGCTGCTCCAAAACCCGGAATCAAACCATGATTTGTGGTTACATAATCACGAACATTGTTTACATTCTCAAATAATTTTTCTAATGGACGGTTAATTATTGCCTCAACGACAGATTCTTTTGCACCTTTAACCCAATTTATTGGCTTGCCCTGCATCTTGTCTTCAATTGCAGAGCCCAAGGCTAGAGGCCATGCTGTTACTGCATTATTAATGCCAGTTCCAAACGGCCAGACATAAGGACCAACTGCTCCAACTGCAAATGCCGCTGTGTTCTTTGCTGCATTTACAATTTCTTCCAAAGGAGTTTCGGGCTTCTTTTGTTCCTGCTGTTTTTGCCCAGGCTGAGAAACATTTTGAGGAGCAGCCTGTGCCATTTGCTCGAGCTCTGAAGGTGGAGGCTCAGCCATTTTTCGCCTCGAGCAGTTTCTTGACTGCAAATTCTACTGCATGGCTTTTGTTCCTGTATTTGCCGTTAGCCAGAATCCTATCTAAGTTTTTCAGAAGTTCCTCGTCTAGACTGACACTTAACTTGTATTTCATGCTCATACCCCAACGTTGTAAGTACTACTGAGTAGTATAATATACTACTAATATATAAAGGTTTGTATTTTTATTACTTTATAATGGTTACAAATTAAAATCCAGAAATAATGTTAAATTTCTATACCAAAAAATATATATACCAATTGGAATAAGAAAATTTGCATTTTGTCAGAAATGCAAATTTTCCGTAAAATTTAAATACTAGTCCTATACAGAATGGAATATTAATTTTAAAAGTATATACCAAAAAGTATAAATTACTAATCGAAACATTTTTATATTATAGGTATATATTCCAATTGGTATAAGGAAGTGACTATTTGAAGAAAGAGATAGTTGTAAAGAGAAATTATTACATGGGTTTGTTAGATAGAAATACAGATTCTTTCAAGAAGAATTCAGGAAAAAATATTGCTCTGCTTGGCCCAAGAATATCGGGAAAAACTTCGATTGTAAAAGAGCATATAAAAAATGCCAAGGACATAATTCCAATATATATTGACCTTGAAAAAATAAGCCTTAATCCGGAAAATTTTTCTGTAGAATTTATAGGAAACATAATTTTCCATTTTCTTAAAAAGCCATTGGCCAAATATAAAGAATTTTTGCTGTTGGAAAATCTCCTTAAATTGGAAAAAGAGCTTGGATCGCCAAGCTCTTTTTCCGCAATTAAAACAATTGAAAATGAGCTATTAAAAATAAAACCAGACCAAAAATTGCTTGTTCAAAGTGCATTTAATTTTGTGCAGACATTGGCAAAAGATAACAATAAAAAATTTCTTATAGTTCTTGACAATTTTGAAAACTTATTGGATTTGAATAATTTTATTCAAATAAAGGATATCCTTTCCGTAATAAACTTAGAAGCTGAAAATGTAAATTATATTGTAACAAGCTCTGCAGTAAAGCAGTCACTTTCTTTATTAAAAAAATTTGAATGCTACGAAATAAAAAACCTCGACAATAAAGAAATTTTCAATTTGGTTGAAAATTTCTTTGATAAGAATGAAAACAACGAAAAAATTTCCTCAGAAATTTTTTCGTTAACAAATGGACAGCCATATGTTACATTAAAATTACTTAAAAGTTTAGCAGAATACAAAAATACGAGCCTGAAGCGAGTATTTTTGATAGAGCTTCTGCAAAAAAACAATCCGATTTACAACTATTGCAATGACTCTTTGAATTATTATTACAACAGGGCCCGCGGGCAGACTTTACTAAAAACAATTCTTAAAGTCATTGCAAACGAAGAACTGCGATTAAGCGAGATTGCAAAGAAAATTTACAGAAGCGCGCCTGTGACAAAAAGCGTAATTGAAAGATTGATGGATGTAGATATAATCTGCAAGAAAGGCAACAAGTTCTACTTTTCTGATAATGTTCTGCGCTTGTGGGTCAAATTCGTATCTTCGGGATACGAATTTGATAATATTCCTGACGACAAAATCTTGGATGAGGCTGAGAAAGAAATATGAGAAAAAATAATTTGATTTGGATTTTTGGATTGATTTTTATAATTGGGTTGCCGGAGGTTTTTGCGCAAACCATATTTGACAGCTTATCCAGTCTTTCTATATTCACTAATTCGTACTTTATATTATTTGTTAATTCGTTTATTATCTGGGCTGTATTATACATAGCGCAAGCATTCATCATTCCTAAGAAGGAGGGCAAGGAAAAAGCAGTTATATTTTTGATAAGCCTAATACTGGCTTTTATTATTGCGTGGAATCTTGTAGGGAGCAGCGTATATATTTGGAATATTGGAGGATTGCCTTCTTATTTATTTAATAAATATTTCTTAGTAAACGTTTTGATTATAGCAGGAGCCACTTGGTTCGGACTAGGCTTACTTGGGGTTAATCCTACACTAAAACAGGGTCAGATTGGAATGGCCATTTTGGTAATATTGATTTCAGGATTGGTTGCCAACAATATAGGGAATGGTCACAACAAATTCGTATGGGATTCAGATAATGCAAAAGCTGGTTTTGATTATTTATTTGGACCTGAAAGAACTATTACAGTAGAGGATAAGGCAGTCAAAGAAAAATCAGGAGATATTCATTTAAAAACTCATCAAGAAAAATTAGGCGGTATATTAAGGCCTGAAAAACCATACAGGCTTTTTGTTTTCCTCTTATCTGGAATGATATTTGCTTGGTTCTTTCAAGCCTACTTAAATATCACCACAGGCGGTGGCAAACTGTCATGGGCAATTGCATTCCTAGTAGGCGCTAATCTTGCCAGAACTGGAACTGAATTTGATATAGTTTTAAAAATCGCCGAGGCATTTGCTTTCTTACTAATTTTAAAACAGATACCACCGGATATTATTGGAGTAGGTGGGTTGGGTGGAATCGGACAAATTGTCGGAGGAACAATTAGGTATCTTGTGGCAGCAATTCTCGTTGGATTCATTTTTTGCACAGCGTTTGGTGTGAGCAATATAGGAACCATACTGAAAGATGTTCCGGGCATCAATAAAATAATTCCAGATTGCCCCGGATCAGGCGCAGCTCCTGGCGGCGGGCATGGTGGAATTACGGGCAGCACAGGCACAACAACAACAACAGAACCCCCAGCTGGTGATTCATGGTGGGAAACAACAAAGAGTTGGCTACCCACTATTGGAGTGGCGGGTTCAGCTCTAGCCTTGATAGCGGGTTTGATTTGGATGTTTTTATAGTATAAATCTTGATTAAAAAACAATGAAACACAAAAATTCAATTGAAAAAGGAGGTAGAAAAAATCGTTGAAGGAGGATTTGTAAAAGGACTTGTAGTTATTATAATAGTATTACTAGTTAATTTAGGCTTGTACTACTATGGATATGATAATATATTCTCAAGATATAGTTATTTTAAAGAAAATCCTCTTACATTACTTATGTTCGCACCGTTACTAATTCCTTTACTTATTAAATACATTAAATTTGTTTGGAGACACACAACAAAAAGAAAAGATAGAAAAGAGCGTAAGAAAAGACATAGAAAAGGATGGGCATGGCTCAAGAAATACGGATTACAACCTATTTTGACAAAAATGCAAGTGTCACCATATAGGTTTGCTAAATTTTTGCTTGAACATTTTCCTGGGCTTGCTGAGGCGCATGACCCTTATGTTGAAGGAACGATTCCTTTTGTATTTAGGAGTCTTCGGGCTGAATTGATGATACTTATGAACTACCAGACAAGATTACACACTTTCAAAGGTAAGCATGGCAAAGTAGGGGAAGCTAGAGATAAAGCAGAGGGTATAGAAAAAAATTTTGGAGGCACAAGAAAGACTTATGATGAGTTATCATATATAATTGACAATCATAGAATTGGCGGTTCAGCAGAAGAAAAAGCTAAATTTAATATTACTGCTATTACTCCAGGACAACCCGTAAACATACCATATGGCTGGGGGAATAATATAGAAATGATATCACTATTTTTTAATATGCTAAAAAATACTCTTGAAAGAGATATTAAAACAGGTCTTGATGGAGAAGCACTAACTGACCATTATAAAGCACCTCTTGAAAGTACTTTCGGCGCATTGTTTGAAGCTATGATTAAAAAATATGGTCAATTCTATGAAGATGCACAAAAATTTGCACTAGTACACAGGCTGAGAAGTATTAAACTCCACATATTAGATCTTTTGGCATTGTATGGGGCATACAAGCATTATTACAGATTTGCTCATGAAGATGCAATATTTGAGATATGGGTTTTTAACTCAAATGATACAAGTGATAGGAATCCTGATGATTGTACTATTGATAAATCAGGCCACGTTGTATGGTCATTGAATATTGAAAAATTGCTAAATGATACAAATTATATAGGATATAGAAAATATCAAGACGTTAGAAATAGGGTGGGAAGAGATGTAGGCCTACTAGTAGAACAAAGAAAAGAAGAGGAGCTAAAAAGAAAATTTATAGCCGAGTATATTCGTGCTCACAGAAGAACTACGGGTGAAACCATAGTATCTTTAGAAATACCTCCTAGAGACTTAATTTTAATTAACCGCAAAGTCAATGTAGAAATGAGAAAGCGAAGAATGGAAATAGATGGTGAAATAGAGGCAGAACTGACAACCGAAACTTCAAGGAAAAAAATTCGTGAAGGGGTAAAAAGTCAAGCTCCTCTTGGCGCTAAATATCACATGGACTTTGTTGATAAAATTGCAGTTCAGCAAGGAACAACACCTGTAAGATATGAAGTAGACTTACGTGGCTTTGTTTTGGAAGACATACACAAAGTAGAAATTGATCATGATTTGTCTCAGGGTTATGTAAGAAGAGTAAGAATAGAAGATATTGAAGATTTTCCAAGCAAATCAGATTCTCCAATCAGCAACTGGAAATGGATTTATGAAAATATTTACAAGGATTGGGATTATTTTATCAAAGATTTAAGATTTGGCCTGCATCATCCAAGCAGTAGATCGGATATTGATTATAAGGCAATAATAAATAGGAGAAATTTGAATTTTAACAATATCACTAGAACGCCACCTAATTTTCCAGCAGCTGGCGCATTTGATTTGGAAGCTTTAGCTTTTTCAGGAAAATGGTTATATTGGGGAAGAAAAAATTATTGGGATTCGGACGTTGTTACGAATCCGAGCAATCCCTATCCTACAATTTCCACAGTTGGACTTTCAAGATTTTTAACAGATGTAATAAGAATGAAAGCAGGGACAAATGAGACAACAAGACAATTTTTAGGTCATTGGGTGTGGGATTCTGCTGGCGAAGACGATGTATTTACTACATTAGTAGAAAAAGGAGGAGGTAGGGAAACATAATGAAAAGCAATCCAAAATTCATCGAAAAAGCGCGTAAAGGATTTAGAGTGTTATTTAGGAGAGCTTTTGGTATACCCAATATTAAGAAAATTGCAGAAAATCTTATGCATTTGAGCGAGGACCTTGAGAAAACTTTTGGATCATTGCTTAATAAGATATATATGATCGATGAAAAAAGAAAAATTATTGAAAACGATATAAATGATGATAATACATTTTTATCAAGACACCCAGATATTCAATTGATTCTTTTTATTCAAGATGTTTATAGAAAAAGTTTTAGGGATCCGATATTATTTTTGAGAAACATGAGAACACAAAAAGAACAGATTAGGCAAAATTTCCAAGGAGAGTTGGCAGAATTTGTTTTGCGCCAGCTAGAAAGAACTGAAAGAAAATTTGGGCCAGAAGAAAGAATTGGAATATTGTTTCAGCTATGGGGCGAGGTGGATTCAAAGGAGGTAACTAAAGATCGTGTAGTTGGATTTATCAAAACTCCACCACATCAGCAGGATATAAGAACAGCAATTAACGGAATGACAAATTCAAAAACTGCAAACCGAATAAGAACTGCCATTACCAACTTGACAAATGAAGAGATGGAATATTTAATAAGGTATCATGGAGAAGTAAAATCATGGGAAAACAGCGAATTCATGACAAAAAATATTGAGTTTTTCCAAATCGCAGCCAACAATATTTTATACAGCATGTCTGCGCAGCATCCGGGTCTTGTTTCTATTTTCACTGATGAAAAACTAAAGAAAATGCTCGCAGCAAGCCATGCATTCCTGCTGCTTACAAGATATAATCTCATGCTGTTATATTTAAAAAATTTAAAAGATTCAATCGAAAAAAATCTGGAGGTTGGTTTTGAAGTAGTAAAAGCAAGAAATGCGCAAAAAATATATGACACTTTGGTTAATCAATTTGGAAATGCTGAAGCTGCGAGTGATTTTTTCAGGGAAATTCAATTCAAAAAGAAATTTTTAAGAAGAGGCAAAGCAGAAAGGCAATATCCTGCTGAACTGCTTAAATTCTTTGAGCAAACTATAGCAAAAGTAAGTTTGATTCAATACCAAAGAACGAAAGTAATAGAACCATTTATGATGGAGATGGACAGAATTTTAAATATAAGAATATCTCAATTGTCGGGTGGAATAACCGGGCCTGTTGAAAATCTGAAATACGCTTTGATGCCGTTAATAAAATCAGAAATGAGTTCTGCCACTAGAATTTTGGCACAAGCTGTAAGAATTAAGGAAAGAATTAAAAGAAAAATCGATTATTTAAGGATAGAGTTTGAGTATCTAAGTGATAGGTGCATTGATGCTTTATATGAAATTATCGAAGCCAAGTCCAGAATTTTTGATTTAGGTTTGCATAAACAAATCCTACCGCATGCAAAAAAAGCGCTTGAATCCAGCACTCAAGCAAGCAAGTTTGGTAATTATGCTTTAAGAATTGCAAATGTAGGAAATGCGGATTTGGAAGTGGATTTATTAGAACCTTCAACAAGAGACGCCATGTTTTTTGCTGAAAGCCAAGAATACAGGGGTTCTATGGCATCTACCTATGAATTATTATCTGTTGCCCAATTACTTACTAAAAGTGATACTAAATCATTAATTATCAATTTTAATGTTGTAATAAAGGTTGCCGAGGAGCGTTATGACGAACTTAATATGTTCATAGAAAAAAATTTGAAATTTTTACTAATTAAACAATCTTTTGAACAAACAAGGAGGAAACAAAATGGTGGACCAAGAGCAGCCTGAAGAATTTATAGGTCCGCGTGGCCTAGTTCCTAAAAGATTTGCTAACTTTGTCAAGAGTTGGCTCAAATGGAAATCTCCAAGGGTTGATAATTTTATTCAAAGAATAACAAGAGGAAGATTTCGATCGAGAAGTTTTGATCAAAGGGTCCAAAGATTTACTGGCGCAAATTTGCAGTATGAGTATAGAAAAGGCCAAGATATTTTGAATATACAAACTTTAAGGCAGGATTTAATAAGAAAAGGTTTATTGGAATTGCTACGAAGCAGAAACATTGAGGTCTCGACAATTGAAAAGATGTGGGATAATGCTGAAGATATATTATTTGGAAAGTGGGAAAAAGGGCAACACCAGTACGGCGATGGGATTGAAGACCAATATGTAGAAGGTAGGATATACCTTGATCCCGAAACAGCCAATTATGAATGGGCTCTTAATGAAAGAGGCCCTAGACAGGCTCAGGGTGATGATATAAAAAATTATTTTGAATATAATAATATAAGAATAGGGGAGAAAACGTACTGGTATCCATTGCCACCTAGAACTAAGATTAGGTATCCTGTTTCTGGCATGAAAAGAAATTGGATTGTTGAGGTAAGTCCATTTGGTTACGAAAATGACCAAACATATTCTGATGAGTACAGCAATTTAGTTGAAAAAATATGTGAAGACTACAAGGTTGAAATTTTGAGTAGAACCTCAATAGATTCCGACAAAAAAGAAATAACAAAGGACATAAATGCATTAAAGAATATATATATGGCTGCAATCAAAAGTATTGTAACAGGGTATACCAAGAGAAGCAGAGCGGAAGGAGGTTTAAAAACAATTCCGTCGATAGGAATAGAAGATCAGTATCGTGGATTTATAAAAGGACCAAGTGATAGCGTGAAAAACCTTGCAGGCTATGCTGAAGCTATAATAAAACACAAGAATCAAATTTTCCGCAGAGATAATATGGTTTATTATAATACTTACCAAATAATAAATCCAGTCATATATGGAAGTAGAGAAACAAGTGGTGTAGTTCAAGACAGGTTGAATGATCCACAATACGCATGGGACGTAAGAGGAGAGGAATTGGGACCTGGACTTGATAAGTGGGGCTATCCTCTCGAAGTAGATGAAAATGGTCGCGTAATGAATGATGCAGAAAATTATCCCGGTCTACTTCCAAGACAAGTCCCAAAGGATTTTATAAAACAATTAGACCTCTTGGAAATGGCTAATTATATTGTTAATATGCACGATACTTATAGAGATGATCTTAGAGATGGCCGCTATCATCCTAATCCCACTACAATAATGGATTATGTAAAAGCTAAGAATCGTTCTATATGGAGATTGTGGGAAGTTGGGGATGAAGAGGATATAACAACACAACAAACAATAAATATTCGTTTACAAAGACCAGTGGATGGAAGAAATTCTTATGAATATGGGAGTAAACCGACTGATAAAGATCCTGCTTTTGATGTTAGAGCCATAACAAGAAAGGGTGCATGGAAACATGCTGGCAAAAAATATTATTATGGAGTTCCAGATGATACCAAATCAGGGAAGAATACTGAAGTCCATACTTCATCTAGGGGTGTGTCAATGTATATAGTAGAAAAAATAACTAGAGAACTTTATTGGTGGAATCAAATAAAAGCCTTGTCTGATTTTATCAGCGCTCAATATGGTGGTTATGATTATGGCCCTAGACCTTGGGAAATGATGTGGGGCAAACCATTTGGCAGATCAATGCCAAAAAGTATATACAATTGGAGAGAGATACTGACAGAAATTAATAAGCCAATTGCAGTTTATTTAGACGCTGCAGGTTTCCAAAGATTAGAAGGATTTAAAGTTAAGAGATTAGGAGAATAATTTTTTAAGAAATGCCAAACAAAACAATCTCCCCCATCCTCACCGTAAATATTCCCTCAGCCTTGATTAGTTCTAAACGCTAAGTTTATATATAAGTTATCATTATAATGATAATATGTTAGATTTAATGAACCCGTATGTCGCAAAAATATTGATATCAGTAAAAGACGGAGATTCTATTAGAAGTGTATCTAAAAAAATAAGAGAGTCTTATGGTTGGACTTACAAATGGGCTTTGGCATTGGAGAAGACAGGCGCAATTGAGCGAAAGAAACAGGAGTTATATATAAACAAAGAAAACTATTTTTATAAAGATTCATATAAATTAGTTAAAGATTTATTGAAAAACAGCTTAAGCTTGGATGATGCATACTTGTTGCCTAATTTAGCGGGATTAGAATATTCTTTTACTGGCATTGATGCAATATTTGTATGGACAAAAGGAGGTTACAATATAGGAAGAAGTAAAAATGCATATCCGATATTCATAGAAGTATTGGAAAAAGATAGAAAAGAATGGCAAAAGTATTTTGACCGGTTCGGCATAAAGTATTCTTTTAGGAATGAAAGAATAAAAGGAATTTACTTCATAATTTCGGCTGCAAATAAGGGAGAAAAAGAGTATTGCGACGGCATTCCCGTATTGTCATTGGCAGATACTGTAGAATGGGCAAAAAAATACACGTTCAATTTTGAGCCAGCTTTGGAAATGTTGGACAAGTTATATGATTTGAAAATGGGAATAACCTATGCAGGTGTATAATGCTGGGATCATTTATAGAAAGGGAAAATGAAATATTGGAAATAATTGATGTTGTGAATAAATCCGGATTGAATTATGTACTTGTAGGCGGATACGCCGTTTCGGCTTATATGCGCAGATTCTCGGTTGATGCAGACATATGCATTGATAAGAAGGATATTGATTCTTTCAGGAATCTGCTTAAATCAAGGCATTTTACAATGACAAAAAGAAAGGACTTGGAAGATGCATATAAGGGAGAATTTGAATGTTATGTCAAGAAAACCAAATTTCCAATCACTGTTGATTTAATGATCGGAAGCGTTGCAAGCAGGCAGACAAATGCTTCCATTAGCTTTCGGTCTTTATTTGAAAATTCCACAATTAAGGATATAGCAGGATCAGAAAGGTCAGTTGAGGCTAGAATTCCTATTAAAGAATTGCTGATTGCACTTAAAATACATGCAGCAAGAATGACTGATGCAAGGGACATCGCTGCTTTATGCCAAGATATTGATTACGGGCTTGTTGAAAGATTTGTGAAAAAAGGAAATTCAAACAAAATTCAAGAGAATATCAAGAATCTTTTAGTTTATTTAAAGAGTGATAATTTTAAGGATTCATTCAAGGGGGTATTCTCGATTGAGAAGCTTCCCATTAATAATATAAACAATGCCGTTAAACTTATGGTAATATTAAAAAAGTAAAATGCTCAAAACAATCTCCTTCATCGGCACAGGAAAAATGGCAACAGCTTTGATTAGCTGTATTTATAAAAGCAGATTAGCAGATTCAATTATAGCAAGCGACAAAAGTATTGAGAATTTAAATAAGATAAAATCAAAATTTAATTTGAAAACAACTACCGACAACAAAGAAGCAGTAAAAAATTCTGACATTGTTTTCATTTGCGTCAAGCCGCAGGACATTGATGATGTATTAAATGAAATAAAAAGCGAAATAAAAAACCAATTGGTTGTTTCAATCGCAGCAGGCATTAAAATAAAGCATATTGAAGAAATTCTTGGAAAAAAAAGAATCATAAGGGTAATGCCAAATATAAATTGCCTTGTTGAAGAGATGGCGGCGGGATTTTCTGCCGGAAAGCATGCAACAAAATACGACATAAAAATTGTTTCAGAAATATTGAATTCTGCCGGAATGTCTTTTTTCATAGAGGAGGATTTAATAGATGTGCTTTCAGTTGTTAGCGGAGCCGGTCCAGCTTTCTTTGCTTACTTTATACAAGCAATTGCTGAAGCTGGCATTAAAAAGGGATTGCCGAAAGAAATATCTTATAAATTAGTGGCTAAAACTGCATTAGGCACAGGGAAATTAATTCTTGAGAAAAACTTAAGCCCTGAAGATGTTATAAAAATGGTTGCATCAAAGAAAGGCATGACACTTGAAGGATTAAAAGTCCTGGACAAATATAAAGTTAAGAATATTCTGGAAAAGACCGTGAATGCAGCCTACAAGAGAAGCAGGGAACTTGGAAGATAGTATCAATTATTCATAGCTGGCTTATTAATTCTTAAAATTATATGATCCTTATCTGGAACGGATACTTGGATTTCCTCTCCAGCTTTTAATTCCAAGCTTTCAACAATGTTTTTGTTAAAATACATTCCCAATCTATCTTGGGATAATTTTATAATTTTCTGCTTAATCTTCAAAGGAGATTCCCTGGATTTTAGCTCTTTTACTACTTTGGCTGCAGATTTCTCTTCAAATTCAAAATAATCGCATTTTGTGCATTGGTAGCTTATTGCTTTCTGCTCAGCTCCGTCAATATTTAGTTCAACTTTTCTGATACTTGAATTACATTTTGGGCACTTCATATTCTCACCTTCTCCTTTTGGCATTAATGACATATAATATTTTATCTTTCAACTCCATTAAAATATAATAGTTATCAGTCTCAATCTCAAATTTGTTGCCTTTCTTCCTTATATCCTTGGATGATTTAAAAATAATTTCAACAACTTCGCTCCAATGGACATCCTGTTCATGATTTTCTTCATAATGTTTTGTCTTTTTTATCGCCGTAAAGTAAACCATTGATTATCACATCTTTTTGACTATAAATAAGAAGTCTTTTATACTATATAAATCTTACTATAAAGTGATATATTTATATACCACCT
>JAHFQL010000030.1 GCA_023259315.1 Candidatus Woesearchaeota archaeon
ATCTTTTAAGATAACCTGTTTTTGTCATTGGAGCGCCTCTTCAGCGCCCCAACTCGCTTTTTTTTGAGATTAAGTTATTTAAAGAATAAATAGCTATTGGATATTAAGGTAACAGTCTCCTCTTTTAGGGTATTGGTTAATCTGTGGGTGGTAAGTGTCGGGTGGTAATCAAAGGGTGTTTTACTTAAGACTTTCTACTGAGCCCTTGCCAATGAAACATTTAAATAGTACAAAAATTCAACGTTTTAAATGAAATTTAAAAATATATTAAAAAATTCGTTATTTTTGGACAGCTTCAGAACAGCAAAATCCAATCCTGCTAAAATCGGATTAATGGTTTTGTTTGATGCCCTATTTTTGGCTTCTTTTTTTATATTCCAAAAATTTTTTAATTATCTTGCCCCTAAACTTGCAATTCCGCAGACGCCTAACGGCATTTATCCTTTCATCATTTTGATCATTTTTTCATTTATTTATTACTTGATTGCATTGTTTGTGTATTCATTCTTCAAATACTGCCTTTTAGATTTTATAAAATCACTTTTTGGAACAAGCAAATTTTCATTCAAAAACTTGGGAAAATTTTATTTATTGAATGTGATAATTGCAGGAATTTTCTTTGTTTTGTCCATGATTGCAGGCCTGATATTAATAAACATCAAGGAATCTTACCAGCCTTACGTTTTCATTTTATTGGCATCGCCATTATGGATTTTGTACAACAAATACTCGCTAATTTCATTGCACTCCTTATTATTTTATATTGTTGTGAATATATCACATTCACTGTTTTACGAGAAGGCTTCAATATGGCATGCGCTTAAAAACGGATTTGTCATAACATTCACCAGGATAAGTATTTACAGGAAAACAATTTCAATTATAATATTTGCTGCCGTGATTTTTGGCATATTATTTTTGGGAATGAACTATTTAACAAGATTTCTTACATCCAAAAATTTTTACCTGTATCTGTCAGTAAATGCCTATTTCCAGAAATTTTCTGTAATTTTTTTTGATTTTGCGTTTTATATAATGCTTTTGATAAATAGAATCTCATTTTATAAGGTTGTTGCGAAGCGCTAAAATGTTTTTTCATAACATAAACCCGGTTTTGCTTGGACTTGGGCATTTTCAAATACGATACTATGGGCTGTTATATGCGCTTGGGTTTGTAATAACTTATTTTATGTTGCCTCGTCTTGCAAGAGCAAAAGGCTTGAAAATTAGCAAGGATGATGTTGCGGATTTCTTGGTTTATATGATTGTGGGTGTCATTGCAGGCGCCAGATTAGCTTATGTTTTGTTTTATAATCCAATTTACTATCTTCAAAATCCATTCGAGATTATCGCACTGTGGCACGGCGGCCTAAGTTTTCATGGAGGCTTGTTTGGCGCCATTCTGGCAGGCTATTTGTTCTGCAAAAGGAAAAAAATTGAGTTTTACGACATGGCCGATATTGTAGTTGTTCCTGTTGCCCTGGCATTAGCACTGGGAAGAATCGGCAATTTCATGAATGCGGAGATTTATGGAAGAATTACTGATGTTCCATGGTGCGTTGATTATTCCAGAAATAAATTTGTGGAAAACCTCCCGAATGGATGCAGACACCCTTCTCAGATTTACGAATCAATCAAGAATTTTTTTATATTTGCTGTTTTGTGGTTTGTCAAAGAAAAGAAACTGCCGAAAGGTTTTATGTTCTGGAGCTTTATTGCTCTTTACGGGCTTCTTAGGACTATAATGGAATTCTTCAGGCAGCCAGACGAGCAGATCGGTTTTATATTTAATTATTTTACCATGGGGCAATTATTAAGTTTTCCTTTGTTTTTGATAGGTTTGTTTATGCTGTACAGACTGAACCAGAAAAGATAAATATTGTAGACATCAACTATTTGAGGATTTCTTTAACAATTCGTGGTATGCAGGCATCCAGTTCTCGTAAATCATTATCAAATGCTCGTAGTTTCTTATGACATGCGGAAATGCTTTTCTTAAGTCGTTGATAATTTTGTTAAAATTCTGGTAATTTTCAACTGCAAATTCAAACTCAACCTCCCAAGGCGCCAAGCTTCTGATGTAATATAAAGAATTCGGATGCGTCCTCATCCACTCAAAGAGAGATTTTTCATCCTGTTTTGATAATCTTTTGAAATATATAATTGTCTTGAAAAACTCCAATCCAAGATTGTTAAAATCAACTGCAATTCTGTAATTCAAAATAATTTTTTTTTCTTCAAGCTTTTTAATCCTTCCCCTGATAATTTCTATTGTTGATTTTACTCTTCTGGCTAAGTCCATCAATGGAATTCTAGCTTCATTTGCCAATATGTTAAGAATTTTATAGTCAAGGTCATCTATCTCGTTATTAATAACATCGCCCCCAAAGCCCACATATTCACCATTTTTGTCATTTAAAAAGAATTTTTTATTGAATTGCCACGTGCCTACCATTATGCCGAGGACTTTACTGATTATCAAATGATCCCATTTAGATAAGAGAGAATTGATTTTCTCATAATATTCAGTTATGCTTTTTGAAAGCATTGCAAATACACAATCAAAGACGCCATCAGAAATGCCCATCCAGTAAATATCCTTGCTATTTTTTAGTTCCTCAAAAAATTTTTCTCTCTCATTAGGAACATTTTCAAGTTTAAGGTATATCTTAAACATGTAATAACCAAGCTTATTTGGATCTATAGAAGTGATAAATCCTTGGATAATGCCATTTTTCTGCAATTGCTGGATTCTGTACTTAACGGCTTCTCTTGATTTATTTACCTTCTTAGCAAGTATTGAATTATGGATCCTGCAATTCTTGTCCAGCTCTGAGAGTATTTTTCTGTCAGTCAAATCTAGCTTTATTTTGTCCATTATTTAACCATAAACTGTTTTTATATATAAATATTTCTATAAAACGGTTAAAAAAATGAAGAAAGTTTAATATTATACTTAATATATATTATTATTAATAAGTGGTAACAAATGAACAGATTGTATGGAACAAGAGTAGCAAGCTCGTATGATTCAATTGCCAGCCATATTGCTAAGCACAATCTGGGTATCACTCCGAAAGATCATGTAGCCAAGAGTTTTATTCCGGGAAACAAAGGTTGGAGAATGCCGCATAATCAGGATGTTATAGAAATGATGATTCAAAATCCTGAATTATTCCAAGATCTTGATTTTACAGCGCTGCCTTCAGGATTAACACATCGACACAAGAAAACTAAAAAACTGGCAACAAAATATTTTTTGAAAATATGTGGCTTGCCAAGCGCGACTACACTTTTTGTTAAACCTATAACTTCAGGCATGACACAAGAGCAGACTGAACAAGTAAAAAAATTTAATCAGGGTAGATACGACCATTGAAATGGATTATCAAACCTATAATTTTCACCACTTTATATCCACAAAAAACAAAAAATCTGATAGAAACTTTTAAATACTTATTAAGTTGCCATCTGGCAATAACACATTTGGGGGTGTGATTGATGAAGAAAGGATTTTTTGTATTTCTTGCAATTTTAGTCTTAGTTTTGAGTGCCTGCGCACAACAACAGCAACAGCCAAGTGGTAGCCAACAGCAACAACAAACGCAAACACAAGGCTCGTATAAGATTGGAGTTATGCTTCCGTTAACAGGCGACGGAGCAGCTTATGGACTGCCAATACAGAGAGCTGTTAAGATATCTATTGACGAGATAAATGCAAAAGGCGGAGTTAATGGCAAAAAACTTGAGCCAATATATGAAGATAGCAAGTGCAATCCAAAAGATGGAAATGCAGCAGCTCAGAAATTGATTAATGTTGACAAAGTCAAAGTGATTATTGGCGGGGCTTGCTCAGGCGAAACTTTGGGAGCAGCGCCAATAACAGAAGCAAACAAAGTAATTTTGTTTTCGCCAAGCGCAACTTCTCCAGACATCACAAAAGCTGGTGACTTTGTTTTCAGAGATGCGCCAAGCGATGCTTATGCAGGGGTCGTGTCTTCAAACTACGTTTACAATGATTTGAACGCAAAAAAAGCTGCTGTCATATCTGAATCAACTGATTATGCGCAAGGATTGAGGAGAGTCTTCAAGGAAAACTTTGCAAAGTCAGGCGGAGAAATAGTTGCTGATGAAACATACAATCCGGAAGACACAGACTTCAGGACACAAGTTACGAAAGTAAAAGCTGCAAGTCCTGATGTAGTTTATCTTGTACCTCAGGCTCCTGCAAAGGGAATATTGCTGATAAAACAATTGAAGGAAGCCGGCGTAACTACGCAATTATTGACAGCCGAAGTTCTTGTCGGAAGAAACGTTATCAAGGAAAATGCAGCTGACATGGAAGGATTGATTGGAATAGAGCAGAAGTTCGATGAAAAAAATCCAAAAGCAGCCTCGTTGCTTGCAAAATACAAACAACAGTCAGGGGAAGAAGCTCCATTTCCAGGCTATATGTCTGGAGTTTATGATATAGTTTACTTGCTTGCTGATGCTATAACAAAGAACGGCTATGATAGCGAAAAAATAAGAGACTACCTGTATGCTGTAAAAGACTATGACGGCGCAGTTGGCAAGATAACACTAGATCAAAACGGCGACGCAGTTTTGGATTACACGATTGAGCAAGTCAAAAACGGCCAGCTTGTGGCTTTGAAGTAAATTTTTATTTATTATTTTCTTTTTCCTTGTTTTTATTATTTGCTATACAAAAATTTAAATAATCCGTTTATAAGAATTAAAAAATGTTATCTATACTCCCTCAGCTTATAATTAATGGCCTGATTGCAGGCTCTATTTATGCCTTGGCTGCAGCAGGATTTTCTTTGGTTTATTATGTAATAAAATTTCAGTATTTCTCGCATGGGGCAATAATTTCCATTGCCGCGTACGTATTCTTTGCTTTTTTTGCATTAATGAAAATGAATTATATTTTAGCGGCTTTGCTGTCTATAATTTTCTCAATTCTTGCAGCGTTAATTACAAACTGGCTCGTTTACAGGCCGTTAAGAAAAAGAAAAGCCACGTCTGTGATACTATTGATATCCTCCATCGTGCTTCTTTTGTTCTGTTCATCACTGATACTTGCAATTTTCGGCTCGAGCACAAAAACAATTCCATTAGGCAATTATAATAAAATTCATTATCTCGGCTTCATGACAATTACATCACTGCAAATCGCAATTATCCTGTTGGCATTAACTTTATTTGCTGTGCTTTGGATTATAATAAAAAAAACAAGGGTTGGAAAAGCGATGAGGGCTTTGGCTGACAACAAGGATGTTGCTCAAGTTGTTGGAATCAATCCTGAAAAAATTTACAATTATACTTTCATAATTGCTTCAATTATGGGCGGCGTTTCTGGAATACTTATTGGCCTTGAGCAGAATCTCTATCCAAGAATGGGAATTTTGATAATAGTCAAGGGATTTGTCAGCTCTGTTGTCGGCGGCTTGGGCTCTGTGCCAGGCTCAATCATCGGCGGCTTGATCGTGGGATTAGCGGAGAATTTAGGCATCTGGTTTTTGCCCAGCAGCTACAAGGATGTAATTTCGTTCAGTGTAATGCTGATAATTCTTTTATTCAGGCCGCAAGGCATTTTCGGGGTGAAGATGAGAGATGATCAATGAATACATCATAAACTTTATTATATTTATTCTTATTTACATAATAGTAGTCATTTCTTTTAATCTCACATTTGGGTTTACAGGATTGGTTAATCTGGGGCATATGGTTTTTTTTGGCATCGGCGCCTACACGTCAGCATTATTGACTTTGAATGGCACCCCCTGGTATTTTGCAGTGATTTGCGCCGGTATTGTCGCTTCATTTATCGGAACTTTAATCGCAGCCATAACAGTAAGGCTAAAAGGGGATTATTTTCAAATTGTGACGCTTGGGCTGGTTTTCATAGCTATAACCATTTCCAGAAATTGGATTTCACTGACGAGAGGAGCTTTGGGACTGCCGGGCATTCCTCCGATTGTCAGCAATCATTTTAATTATATGCTGCTGGTTTTTGGAATTTCTGTATTATGCACGGCATTTTTCTACTGGCTTGTAAATTCAGAAACCGGAAAAATCTTTCAGGCAATCAGGGACGATGAAACCGCAGCCTCAATTCTGGGCAAGAATACTTATTTTTACAAGATTTCGTCAATTGCAATATCAACGTTCTTTGCGGGAATAGCTGGCAGCTTGTTTGCCCATTTTATACAATTTGTTGATCCAACAATATTTGATTTGGGATTTTTTGTTTTGATTTTATCAATGCTTGTTGCAGGGGGCCTTGCATCAATTACAGGCTCGATAGCGGGTGTAGTGATAATAAGCGCTTTTACAGAAGTTGTAAGATATATATTTGTAAATCCAGAAATTGTAGGAGCTGTGCGCGAGATGGCTTTTATGGCAATAATAATATTAATTTTGATTTTTAGGCCAAGAGGGATGTTCGGCAAGGTTGATATATGATGCTTTCATTGAAAAACGTGTCAAAAAGTTTTGGAGGAGTAAAAGCAGTGGATAGATGCACTTTTGAAGTAAAGACAAATACCATTACTTCGCTCATAGGCCCGAATGGGGCAGGCAAAACCACAGTGTTCAATATAATCAGCGGCCTGACAAAACCAGATTCAGGGACAATAAAATTGCTAGATGAGAACATAACCAGCATGCAGGCATACAAAATAGCCCAGGCAGGAATAAGCAGAACTTTTCAAATCACAAAAGTATTCAGGAATCTTAGCATAAAGGATAATTTGCTGATTGCCAAAAAAACAAATCAAGAAGAAATGAAAAAAATTCTTGGTAGCGTTTTCTTGAACAAGCCTATTGATATGGTTGCCTCTGAACTTTCCTACGGCCAGCAAAGATTATTGGAAATTGGGAGAGCTTTACTGATGCCCCATTCACTTTTGATGCTGGATGAGCCGACTGCAGGCGTTAATCCCAAAGTGAGGCAGGAGCTAAAAACAATCCTGAAAAATCTAAGAATAGGGGGAAAAACAATACTTCTCATTGAGCATGACATGGAATTTGTTATGGACATAAGCGATGATGTCATAGTTTTAAATGAAGGGAAAGTTTTAAGGGAGGGAAAGCCGAAAAAAATAATGAATGACAAGAAAGTTTTGGAAGCTTATCTTGGCAAATAAGGATTTGAAAAAATTATTTCAGAAACCAGTTTTATGCTATGTTTCGTTCCAATAATTCCGAGGCGGAGGGGCTGCTGTGAATAAAAATATAAAATAAAACAGAAAATGCCTTTGCCGCCGAGTGTCACATTTTATGCCCGCAGGCACGGAATGAAAAGATTAATCCAATAAAATAAATATTAAAAAATAATTAAATAAAAATATTTGAAAAATGCTGTCAATTAAAAATCTTGAGTCAGGATACGGCGAAATGCAGGTTTTGTTTGGCGTAAGTTTAGATATTAAGCCCGAAGAGATTGCTGTCCTTATAGGTCCAAACGGTGCGGGAAAATCAACGGTGTTGAAAAGTATTTTTAATCTTGTTGATATTTACAATGGAAAAATAATCTTCAAGAACAAAGACATCACAAAAATACCGACGCATGAGCTGATTGAGATTGGCATTAGCTTTGTCCCGCAGGGAAGGCAGGTTTTCAGAAATTTGACTGTAAGGGAAAATCTTGAGATGGGGGCTTTCCTGACAAAAGAAAAAAGTTTGGTTGAAAAAAGATTGAATGAAGTTATTGATATGCATTTTCCTGACCTCAGAAAAAAGCTCAATGACTATGCATTTTCTTTATCAGGAGGGCAGCAGCAGATGCTTGCAATCGGCAGGGCGTTGATGCAGGATCCTCAATTGCTATTGCTGGATGAGCCGTCTCTTGGACTAGCCCCAAAAATTATGAAGGGATTGTTCAGAAAAATAAAAGAAATAAATAAGGAAGGCGTTGCAATAGTGATAGTTGAGCAGAACGCAAAGCAGGCGACTGCAATTGCTGACAAAATATTTGTTCTTGAAGAAGGAAAAATTGCATTGAGCGGGGATAAATCTCTTTTGAAAACAAAGAAGATACAGAATATTTATTTGGGAGGACGATGAAGAATTATATTTTTAATAAATGCCCAAATTTTTCCTTCTTTATCCTTAATTCTTCTTTGTTGTACTCGTCAACAGGCGGCTGCAATGGAATTCTTTCAACTTTGAATCCGCTCTTTTCAAAAAACTTTATTCTTTCAGGGTCATTAGTCAGTAATCTAATTTTTGAAAGATTGTAGAATTTCAATATGTTGGCAATATCGCTGTAATTCCTGTTTTCATACTTCAAGCCGAGAAAATCAAATGTTTCTGTCAGGATTTCTTGGTTTCTTTTCTGTCCTTCTGCGTATACTTTGTAGTGGTTATGTAAACCTATTCCTTTTCCGTGCTGGTCGAATGCGTGAATCAACAAGCCAGCAGGCTCGTTAAACATCAATCGCTTGGACTCTTTCCATTGCAACGCGCAATCGCACCATTTTGACTCAAATAAATCTCCTAAAGCACAGGCTGATTGAACCCTGACCAAAGGATTTTCATGGCCAGCAACATTTCCTACTTCAACTACCAAATACCTGTCTTTTGGAAATTCAAACAGCCTATGTGTGCAATTTTTAACAACGCCTTGTTTCCACTCGTGAGGCAAAGATATTGGCCCAATTTGGTTAAATTTTTGTTCTGACATTTTTGTTTTACCTTGCTATTTTTTTTTGCATGATTTTGTTTATTTCAATTGATAATTCCTAATTTCATTTGATTTAATGTATTGATTTTGGTTGTCCTAAATTTCCCACTAATACTTCCTATTGCCTATAATCGTCCAAAAGCTTTTTTAATTGGAGAGTTCTTGGCACTTGGTCTACAAATCTATGCATACAGTTTGCATTAACTGCGTCAGCATGCAAATTTGCAGTTCCTATTTGGTCGTTGTAAATGTCAAATGCCAAGCTTCTTACTATCCTCCTAAATAATTCCATAGTTATATCGTCCAATGGAGTAGCTGATGTTGGTATTTTTTCAATATAAAATTTTTCAAGATGGCTTGTTAGGTCGCCCGAATTTGAGTTTGAGGTTTTGTCAAATTCTCCTATTGGAGTGGGAAGCTCAAGCCGATATGGAAAATCTTTATTATCAAGACTAATTATTCCAGCGAAGTGCATTCCATTGCCAATATGCATGATATACGCGTTAATTTTAATTGGTTCTGCTGGCATTTTATTTTAGCTCATTAAATTTTTTATTTTTTATGATTTTGTTATATTATTTTTTCTCAACGTCTTCCCATAGAAATATAATGAGGTAATCTACCTAAATTTCTTTTAGCAAGATAGGGCGGTAAGATAGCCAAAACTTCTAAAGATTGAGGAATTCCTTTTGAAGGCGTTGTAGGAACTATGGTTGCAAATCTGTCATCTTCACTTTTCACTTCATACTGCCAAAATTTTCCAGTTTTATCAAATTCAGGTGGAAGGCTTAAAAAGGCTCTTCCATCATACAATCCAAATTTTGGAGGAGATTCCTCTGCTGCATTAGTTGTTAAAACAACAAAACCTTTATCAATGGGAAAGCCCAAATCTTTCAATCGATGAACATGCTTATCTTCTATTAGATCTTCTATATCAAATGACGCTGGACCATACGTGCCTATTGTAGTAATTCCACCTTCCCTGTAGTCAAAAATCCTAATTCTTGATATGAAACTATGTTTTTGATCAGATGGCTTTATTTTATCAATTGTTTTTATAGGTATGCCGTTTCTATCATAATCTATTATCTCAAAATATGAGTTGCCCCCTGCTTCTTGCCAAGCGGTGCTGGATATTCTTCCATCTTTATCGTGATTAATTCCAATTAACTGAAGTAGTCCTCCATCTTTTCTAATCTTCTTTACTTCGTCAAAAGGTCTGCCGCCGATTATTTCTTTCATTTTTATTTTCCCCCATTAAAATTTATTTTTATGATTTTTATTTACTTGCAATCATAAATAAGTTTTAGTCCGTCATCCCTTACATCCAATTTTTTTGTTAATTCATCTCTAAGTGATTTTCCTTCAGCAGCCAATTCTAGAAAAAGTCCCCCAAAACTTCTTACGAGATTCTGATCGCTCGAAGGATGCCCAGACAAAAATGATGTTTCCATTGCATGATATTTATCCATTCCATTAGAATTTGTCTGTCTATATTGTGCTTCAGGATATTTTGAATGAAATTGATGTTCCATAATGACATCAACATAACAATTCAATCTACTTTTCGCATCAGATTCTTCCTGCCTAACTTCAGCGATTTTGGGTGGATATATTATTCGTAAACCTGAACCCAATAGAGATGCTCCAAGTAAAAGTGCGCCCAGACGTATTCCATAAGGTACCTTATCTCGTAAAGGTAACCCATCTCGTAAATTCCTATATAGTTCATCGTCTTCATTGAGCATTTCTGTGAGTTTCATTTTCGTGTTTGCATTTTTTAACTTATAGATATTTCATGAGTTCGGTGACCAAAATAATTCTCGATTCTTTTTTTCAAATCTGGCGTCAGGTCGACTACTTTACCATTAACCAAATCCATAGTACCAGTAGAGTTTAAAATTGAATTACGACGCCTCTCAAGAAAGTCTATCATTCCTTCTTTTACTCTTCCTGAATCTGGTCTTTTCACATATAAGGCAAATGGGATAGATTTTTCGTATAGTTTTGTAGCTTCTTCTGATGGTCTCATAGTGTCGTCAATTGTTACAACAGGCAAATCATCTAATGCGTCGTATCTAATTTTATCTTCTAACGATTTTGGCATATTCCCAAAGAGTTCAAACAAATCTAGTGCTTTTTCTAATGTACTAAGCGGAATTAGTTTTATGCCTCCTGCATCTACATTTCTTATATAATTAAAACCCAGCATATAACCAGGCAATTCTAAAAATGGTGGAATTATTGGCATTTTTGTATCTCCAAATATTAACTATCATTAAGTAGTAGTAAGTAGCTCCATATATTTAAATATAACCTCCTCCTATAGGAGTTAGTAATTTATTGAATTTTTGCTATAAAATTTTATTTTTAACCCATTAAGCTAAATCAACGCATTGATGCTGGAACTAATTTTTGAAATAAATTTTCTGAATCCGGATTTGTTTCCTCATCAGAATGCAAAGTAAACTCTCGCTTCCTATTTTTTCTAACTACCCTAACTGATGCTGGCTTCCAATCTTTCTTCATTACTACTAATCCTTCCTCATCAACCATAACATTGTCTTTGTTGAAATTCTGCCTGTATACAACATAGTATAATCCAGATTTTGGCAATATATCCACATCTCTCCAAACAAATTCATTTGATTGACCCCATTGAGAATATCTTCCAGCATATGTGGTTAAACTTTCTGGAGCAGCCGGAGTTAACCTGTTGCCGCTAATTTTGTAAACCAAAATGTCTCTCATAAGACCTGGTCCGCATCCATAAAATATTGATAATGCGCCATCTTCAAATTGTTGAACATTAAAGAGTGGATTGACTCTGCCCCTATCCCAGAAAAAGTGACTTTCCAGTTCAGAGCCAACATCTCTGGACTTGTATATCATTCTGCCTTGGGGTGTTAATTCAGAGGTTGGAACTGCAGTTCCCATGAATTGTAAATATCTTGAAAAGAAAAATATTTCTCCTGTTTTTTTGTCTTGGGCTAAATAAGGATGAAATTCTGTATTCCATATAAATGGCGCTTCTGTGACTCGATTATACCTACTACCACCTTGCCCTAATCTATATTGTTCTCTGCCGTGTCCGGTTATTCCATTTACTTCGCGCATTATTGCTTTTTCAAGATCCTGAATTGAGGCTACTGCTCCTGCTTTAATGTACTCTAAACCATCAATAATTTGTGCGATTTGTCTATGTGATTGATATTCATTATTTTGTGTACCCACAAATAACCCACTATGCGATAAAGATATTATTCCAGTTCCAGAAATATTTGGGCAATCCTGCGTATTATACACATCTACAAGCACACATTCTTTATGGACTTGTCCGAAGCATCCACTTCCTTTGACTATGACGTCTATTCCTTGCTCATCTAACCTATTTCTGTATTGTATCAATTCTCTGACTTTAGAGCTAGGATTAGCAGAACAACCATCGCATACATAAATT
>JAHFQL010000031.1:0-3014 GCA_023259315.1 Candidatus Woesearchaeota archaeon
TTTTGGGCAGACAAACTATGCTGCTTCCAAGGCTGGGATTATTGGATTCACAAAGTCATTGGCAAAGGAGCTTGGAAAGCATAGCATAACTGTAAATGCGATTGCTCCTGGATTTATAGAAAGTGAATTGACAAAAAAAATTCCATTCATAAGGAAAAAGGTAATAGAATGGTTAATACCATTAAAAAGAACTGGATTGCCTGAAGAAGTTGCTTATGCAGCTTCATTTTTGGCCTCTGACAAATCAAATTATATAACTGGTCAAGTATTGAATGTAACTGGAGGCTTGACAATATAATGAGCCAAGAAAAGCAAATTACTCCGTGGAAGCCTGACAGGCCAATATCAAAAGGCGCTGCAGCTTATCACGAAGCTGTCTCAAAGGCAAAGTACTATGTTTATGTTCTGGATGAATTGATGAAGTTAGTAAGTCCAAAAATTAAATCTAAAGAGATAATAGTTGACTTCGGCGCTGGCACAGGAGTTTCTGCCTTAAGACTGATTGAACATTTAAAAGTGACTGCTGAGGTATGGCTTGTTGACAATTCTGCGGCATGGCTTGGAAAAGCTTATGAAGTGCTAAATAAAAAATCAAACGTCAAGTGCTTTCTTCTGGAAAAAACGCCGCATGGCTATGCAACCCTTGCAGACACCATAGGAAAAGACATGGCAGATCACGTGATTTCTGCAAATACATTTCATCTTGTGCCTGATCTTGAAGAGACCTTCAAAGGTATTGCGGACGCGCTTAAAAATAACGGAACATTTGTTTTTCAAAGCGGGAACATAACTCAGGACAATAGACCAGATGGCGCTTTGATGGTTGATGACAGCGTAAAAAGAGTGCACAAGATAGCGTTGGACATTGTCAGGAATAATCCAAAATTTGAAGAGTACAAAAAAGATTTGGACGCCAGAATAAGTATGAATGAATCACAAAGAAAATTTGTGTTTCCTGAGCCAAGGACAATAAATGTTTATCTTGATGCTTTAAAAAAATCTGGGTTTGAGTACGAAGAGCCAATATTCAAATTGTTCAAAGTCAAGTATAGCGACTGGCTCAATTTTTTAAGAGTACGCAGATTACAAGCAGGAATCTTGCCAGAGATTGGCGGTCATGAGCCCTCTCCCAAGGAGGAAAGCGATAGAGATGAATTAATTACCTTGGCTGCAAACAAATTATTTGATGAATTAAAATCTCAAAACCCATTAGCGGACAGAGAAAGCTTTACAATAGAAGTTGCTTATGTAACTGCAAAAAAAGTCAAGGGTTCGAAAGACAAGTTGCTTTCAGGCAAAATATCTTTGGTTACAGGATCTTCCAGGGGCATAGGAAAGGCTATTGCAATTGAATTTGCGAAACAAGGAGCTGATGTTATAGTTAACTACAGCAAAGATGAGAAAGGTGCTCTGGAAGTTGTTAACGAGATAAAAGGTCTTGGCCTGAGAAGTGTTGCTGTTAAAGCTGATGTTTCTGATTTTGATGATGTTGCCAGGATGTTTGATTTGATAAAGAAGGAATTTGGCAGATTGGATATATTGGTGAATAATGCCGGCGTAACAATGGATAGGACTTTAAGAAAGATGAATCAAGAAGAATGGGATAAGATTATTGATATAAATCTAAATAGCATATACAATGTAACTAAAAATGCTTTGCCATTGTTGAATAAAAATTCCCATATAATAAACATTTCTTCCATTGTTGGTATTTTTGGGAATTTTGGGCAGACAAACTATGCTGCTTCCAAGGCTGGGATTATTGGATTCACAAAGTCATTGGCAAAGGAGCTTGGAAAGCATAGCATAACTGTAAATGCGATTGCTCCTGGATTTATAGAGACTGAAATTTTGAAATCAATACCTCCTGCAAAAAAGAAAGAATTCCTGAGCATGATACCTCTTGGCAGACTTGGATCGGTAGATGACATATCTAATGTGGCTGTATTTCTTGCTTCAAACAGGTCCAATTATATTACAGGAGAGGTTATATGCGTCACAGGCGGTTTGATATTTTGAAAACATTACTTTTAAATACTCGTAGATATTTAAGCGAGGTTATTGCACATTATGTGCAAGATAAGATACAAATAAGATAGAGGTATAAATATGAGACATGATAGAGGACCAAGGCGAGATTTCGCCAGATTTGCCCCAGTAAAGGTTGGGGACGAGTTAAACGTGAAAATAGAGGCCGTTGGTGAAAAGGGAGACGGGATAGCAAAAAAGGACGGCTTTGTCTTGTTCGTGCCAGGTGCTAAACAGGGCGATGAAGTGAAGATAAGGGTGACAAGGGTGCTTCAGAAAGTGGGTTTTGCCGAGGTTGTTGGAGATAAGTCTGAAAGCTCTTCTGACTCTGAAAAATCTCAGGAAGAACCCTACGAAAGCGACTCTGGACAATCTGAAAGCTCTGAATCAGCTGAACAGGATTACGACCAGGGAACAGAAGATTCTGAGAACTTTGGAGAAGATAATTAAATAAATTTTTCTTTTAAAGTTAGATTTAAATATATTAAATAGATTTATATAATTATGAGGCTGTTTATTGCCATTGATTTTAATGAATTAAAAGATTATTTTATTTTTCTCCAGAGATTTCTTCCTAAAAATGCTAAATTGAGTTTTGCAAAAACCTTCCACTTGACTTTAAAATTCCTTGGGGAGGTACATCCAAATAAGATTGATGAGATAATCAGCATATTAAAGAATATAAAATTTGAGCGATTTTCTGTCAACCTTAATTCAATCGGGGTTTTTCCAGCAGAAAATAGAGTAAGAGTTGTGTGGGTAGGCCTAAATCCGGAAAACGATATTTTTCAATTGCAAAAACAGATTGATGAGCCATTGATAAAATTATTCAAGAAAGAGGAAGGATTCAAATCTCACATCACATTGGCGAGGGTTAAATATCTGGAAGATAAAGATCTGTTTATTGAGCAAGTTAAAAAAATAAAAGTTGAAAATAAAGCTATAGGGATTAAAGAATTCAGATTGGTTAAATCAACATTAAGCCC
>JAHFQL010000031.1:3114-12042 GCA_023259315.1 Candidatus Woesearchaeota archaeon
GCACCAGAACCCAATAACACAACATTTTTAAATCAATCTCACATACTTTATGTATTGCCTAAGAAGCACAAGTTGCTTCAACAACTGAGAGGCTATAAAATTCAGTTCAGAATTCTGGACTGTTGAAAAATATTAGAAATAAAAATAAATAAACTAAAATTTAAAAAAATGACTGAAGAAAAATTTTTAGTTCCAAGGGATGTATACTTGAAATCGGGGATACATATAGGCACGAAATTCAGAACTGCTTACATGGAACAATTTATTTATAAGACGCGACCAGACGGTTTGTCAGTATTAAATCTGCAGAAAATAGATGAAAGGATAAAAATTGCTGCTAATTTCCTTGCGCAGTACAATCCGGAAGATGTTTTGATAATTTGCCGGCGTGAAAATGGGTGGAAGGCAGTTGAATTGTTTGGCAAATTGACAGGTGTAAGGACTTTTGCAGGCAGGTATCCTCCTGGAATATTGACAAATCCTAATCTTGAGCAGTACACGGAAGCGAAAATAATTATGGTTGTGGATGCGTGGCCTGACAGAAATGCAGTCATGGACGCAGTTAAGATGGGCATTCCGGTTATTGCTTTATGTGACACAAACAACCAAACAAACTTTCTTGATTTTGTTGTCCCGTGCAACAACAAGGGGAAAAAATCATTGGGCCTTTTGTTTTATATTCTTACAAAAGAGTACCTGAAAGCAAAGGGCAAACTGAAGGAAGACGAGGAATTGCCAAATAAGCTTGAAGACTTCACAGAAGAATAATCAGACCAAATCCAATAAGTCCACTATTGCCTTCTTTATGTTTTTTCCCTGGAATAATACTTCATAAGCTTGCCTGGTCAATGACATTTCTATGTTATGTTTTAAGCTGTATTCATAAACAGCCTTAGTTGTTGGGACTCCTTCAGCAACCATACCGTGCATCTCATTTTTGATCTCTCCCATTGTTTTGCTTTTTGCGAGCTGCTCTCCTAAGAATCTGTTTCTGGAGTATTTGCTCGTGCATGTTGCAATCAGGTCGCCAACTCCAGCTAGTCCGTAGACTGTGCCCCTTTTAGAGCCGAAGTGTCTGCCATAATTATTCATTTCCATCAATCCAAGCGTTATTATTGATGCCCTTGCATTGTCACCAAATCCAAACCCGTCACAAACTCCTGTTGCGAGCGCTGAAATATTTTTTAATGCCCCGCAAATCTCAACCCCAACAACATCATTTAGTTGATAAATTTTAAAGTAAGGCGTGGCAAAGCACTCTGCAACTATCTTTTCTGCTTTCTTGTCTTTGGTTGCTATAACAGTCGCAGTCGGCATTTTTCTGCTTACTTCTTCTGCATGATTCGGTCCGGATAGAACTGCAATTCTTGCATTCCCAATCTCGTCTTCAATGACTTGCGACATTCTCTTCCCAGTTTGGTGCTCAATGCCCTTTGTGAGGCTTACAATAATTTGATTGCTGATATATGGCTTTATCTCTTTCAAAGTTGACCTTAAAAATTCGCTTGGAACAGCACTTACTATCATCTCGGATTTTTCTAAAACGTTCTTAATAGAATAATCCACAATCAAATTGTCTGGTATTTTTATTCCCGGCAGATATTGTATATTTTCCTTTTTTGCCTCAATTTCTTCTGCAAGTTTTTTTCTTCTTGCCCATAACTTAACGTTAAATCCTTTTTCGCTCAAAAGAATAGCCAAAGTAGTGCCCCAGCTTCCCGCCCCTATGACTGAGATGTTTTTCATTTGAAATTATACTCTTGGTTTGATAATTTCGCTATTTCCTTCATTATTTTAGTTGTTATTTCCCTTAATAATTTTTTTGTTATTGGCTTATCATAATATTTTTCAAAATACATTGGTTTGCCAAAATTGAAATCCGCCTTTTTTAATTTTGGAATTTTTTTCCCTTTTGGCATTATCTTGAATGTACCGATTATTCCTAATGGAATCACAGGAACTCTTGCCCACAACACAAGTCTCGCAACTCCAGTTTTCCCTCTCTGTATTTTACCTGTCAGGCTTCTTGTTCCTTCCGGATATACAACCAAGATACCTCCTTTTTTAAGGTAAGGTATAGACGCATTCAGCGCATTTTCTCCTTTACTCCTGTCTATTGGTATTGTTGATACATATTTACTCCAATATTTGTGCCAGACTCTCTGTGTAGTTGTGTCAAAATGCTCTTTTTTGGCCATGATGCAGATTCTTTTGCCAAAGTTTTTGATTGTAATTGCCACAATTAAGAAATGTTCTATGTAGCTGTTATGGTTTGGTGCAAGTATAAATGCATTGTCCTTTGGTATGTTTTCCAAGCCAGTTATTTTGCCTATCCAACTATTCAAAAATGGCACATACAAATATTTTGCAAGGAAATCTTTTTTTAATTGTTCTGCCATAATAATCAGTTAATATTTATATTTCTGTCCTATTAATTCCGCTATCTGTTTCATTATATCCCTTGTTATTTTATTAAGAATTTTTTTGTTTATTTTTTTGCCAGAAGATTTTTCAAAATACATTGGTTTTCCTATATTAATTTCGCATCTTTTAAATCTGGGAAAAAAACTTCCTTTTGGGAGAATTTCATTTGTGCCTATTACGCCTATTGGCAGGACTGGGGTTTTTGACATTAATGCTAATTTTGCCACGCCTGTATATGCTTTTTTCAATTTTCCGTCGTGGCTTCTTCCGCCTTCGGGAAAAATCATCATTATATGGCCTTCTTTTAAATAATTTAAAGATGTTTCCATTGCAACTCTGTTTTTTTCCTTTGAATTTTTCTCTTTATTAACACTAACTGGGATGCATTGCCACATATCAAGAAAAAATCTTGTGATGAAAAAATTCCAGTAGGTGCTGTCGACGAATGCGTGCATGCGCTTGTTTATCTTCAGCACTATTATGGAAGGCACCAGCAAAGTCTCATAATAGCTTGAGTGGTTTGCCGCCACTATGAAAGCGCTTTCTTTTGGAATATTTTCTATTCCGTTTACCTTCCTCAGCCATAACTTGATTATTGGTGATATGATTGATTTTGATATAAGGTACACCATAATTAGAATTGTTAAATAAGGTATTAAAAAGGTTTTGATTGGTATTTTAAATAAAATATAAAAGAAAAAAAGAATGTGCTTATTCTACATCCTTTATTCCGGACTCATCAACATAGAATCCAGCTTCAGCTTCAGGCAAGCTTGGAGAATCTACCAATTTTGCAACTCTTGTTCCTTTCTTTCCTTTTCTCAGGTAAACTCTGAAAGTTGAGGCATGCGCAACTATGTGGCCGCCTATTGCCTGTGTTGGGTCACCAAAGAACATATCTGGCTTTGCCATGACTTGATTTGTTACATAGACACAAAAGTTGTACATGTCTGCCAATTTTGCCAGCATGTGCATGTGCTTGTTCAGCTTCTGCTGCCTGTCTGCCAATGTGCCTCGGCCAATGAATTCTGCCCTGAAATGCGCTGTCAAGGAATCAACAACAACGAGCTTGACATTCAACCCTTTCTTCTTGATTAAATCTTCAACTTTTTCTGCCAAAAGCATCTGATGGTCAGAATTGTATGCCCTTGCTACTTTTATATTTTTCAGCACTTGCTCTTCATCCAAGCCAGCTCCCTTTGCCAATTGGATTATCCTTTCCGGCCTGAAAGTGTTCTCAGTGTCTATGTAGACAGCAACTGCATCTTTTTCCACAGTTTGCGCAGTGACTGCTAAAGCATGCCCGATTTGTGTCTTTCCAGAGCCGAACTCGCCAAAGCATTCAACAATTGCTCCAGTCTCAAAACCTCCACCAAGCAATGCATTTAGCGCTTTGCTTCCTGTCTTTATCCTTATGACTTTTTCCCGGCGCTTTAGCAATTCCTCCCCTGACTCAAATCCCATCTCCAATGAACTTCTTGCGACTGCTATGAGTTTCTTTGCAACAGCATCGCCCATGCCTGTTGCCTCTATCAATTCAGACGGTGAAGCTACCGCAATGCTCATCAAGTCAGTATAGCCAACAGCAATCAGTTTTTCCGCTGTAGCTGCCCCGACTCCAGGCAAATCATAAATTGTCTTTTGGATCTTTTCTTCTTTTTCCATTCTCGCGTCTTTTCTTTTTCTTCTTGAGTTTGTTTCAACTTCTTGAACTTCTTCAATTAATTCCTGTTCCATGATTAATCACCTTTGTTTTTTATATGTTTGTGTTTTAAAATTAAAAGAAGTCTAAATGACTTCCTCTATTATATCCTCATCAACATACTCCGGGGCTGCGCTTGCATCCTGCTCCCTTAGAACTATGTACTCGTATGCCTTTTGCAGCACTAGAGATGCTTTTGGCAAGTCATTTATCCTGAAAGAATTTGCTGTCTTCCAGACTCCATCTCGGTCTTTATATCTTCTTTGCAGAGAAACAGTCCTGTAACCTACAACTTCTCCATTTCTGCCTTTTCCTTGGTTTTGCCAGACGGTTGCAATGATAACGCCTGTGCTAAATTTTTTTTCTGGTATGTTTTTTTCCATGTTTTCCACCCATTCCTTATCGGTTCTTTTTTCAAATCTCCTTAATTATGAATATGGGTGTTTAGGCGGATTTACACCATTAACCCATATTCCAGAGATTGGGTAAAGTTGCCTTGCGACAACTTCAATATGTATAAAGTTCGAGATACTATATATAGCTTGTCCGGACATGTCCAGTGTCCAGTGGTTGTATAATATATAGGTTGGAGAATATAAATTTATAGTAATTGATGTTTTACAATAAATTCATAATTTCAATTCTTATAGCTCGTAACTGAAAATTATTCCGCAACCTTTATTATTATTAAACCATTTCCGCTCGTCAATGGTGATTAATACTGTCATTGTAGGGACCGATATTTTTATTCCTGAAAGGGTCATTCCAAATGATTATTTCTTGGGAACAACTTTCTAAGATTCAAATAGAAAAAAGATTTTAAAGCCGACTGCGGAAGTTATTGAAGACCTTGTAAGGATAAGCGGAATAAGGGAGAGAAGGTATTGACGGAGAAGAACATGCAGGAAATCTTGATGCTTTTTTTTCGGCCCTTCTTACAATCCTGAATTTAATCAAACAGGTAGTTTCATCAAAATGAATGGGCATGCAGTCTACAAGTATGTAGTTAAGTATGTTCCTGAAATTATCAGGAGAAGCATAGAAAAGGCTGGTTTGGGCATAGAAGATAAAAAAAGTTTTGTCCATCAGACTAATCAGAGGATGAATGATGATATGCTCAAGAGATTATTCTGGCTTTATAACAGAGAAGCACCTCCTGATATTATGCCGATGACTATATCCTGGCTTGGGAATACTTCTGTTGCGACTGTCCCGACCTTGCTTGATATGGTGATGAAAGGAAAAATGGAGGGACACTCTTTGAGCAAGGGAGATAATATTGTAATAGCATCTGTCGGAGCCGGAATGAATATAGATTCTGTTGTGTATATGGTCCACTAGAATTTCTAATCGACTTAACCTTTTCAACTCTTCTTTTGTAGCCCATAACCAAAACATTTAAATATATGTAGCCCATAACTAGATTTATGGTGTATGTAGAGAGAATAAAAGTAAAGGGAAAAAATTATTTCAAGCTAGTCCATACTGTAAGGAAAGGAAATAAAATACTTCACAAGTCAAGGTATTTGGGAAAACGATTGCCTTCAAAAGCAAGATTGGAGCAGCTTAAGGCAGAATTCTTGAGGAACTTGCATAATGGAAAGTATTTTTCAGAAAATGAAATAAGAGAAATAGAAAAAATAAAGTCAGATTACAACAGGGAAATAAAGAGTCTAAGCGCTTTAGAAAAGGAAAACAAGCTAAAGGAATTCGTGATAAGATTTACTTATGACAGCAGCAAGCTTTCAGGCGTTGCAGTCACGTTAAGGCAGACATCACTCATATTGAAAGAAGGGCTGATACCAAAAGGCTTGAAGAATCTAAAAACTGTCAAGGAGATAGAAAATCATGAGAAAGGAATTATTGCCATAACAAAATATAAAGCCACCTTAAATTTAAGATTTATAAAAAAACTTCACATGATTTTATTTTCTGGGATTAATGATTCAATAGCCGGAAAGCTGCGTTATGAATTAAAAAGAGATGTAAAACTGGCTGGCACCCCTTATGTTCCGCCAAAATGGCACGAGCTTAAGAAGGAACTCAATAACTGGTTTAAATGGTATAAATCTGAAAGCCGGAAATTGCATACTCTTGAGCTTGCGGCCCTTGTCCACTTAAGATTTATATCACTACAGCCGTTTGTTGACGGCAACAGCAGGCTCTCAAGGCTCTTGATGAATTGGATTCTGTGGAAGAAAGGGTATCCTGCATTAGATATCCCTATTGAAGATTTAGAGAATTATTACAATGCTCTTGATAAATACCAGATAGAAAAAGACGAAAAGCAGTTTGTTGATTATATTAAAAGGAAATATCTTGAAAGTTAAGATTGATTACTCAACCTTTTCAGCTCTTCCTCAGGATTCGGTTTAATATCAACAGCATTGGCGACAAACTCCAGCCTGTTGAACAATGAATTTTTGTTAGCTCTTCCATTTATCTTTATTATTGTTCCAAGCAGGTCGTTCTTTGCCGCTTCAAATTCAGTTGGCTCATTTTTAAATTTCAGCAATTGCTCTTGGTTTAAATTCAGCAATCTTTCCACTTGGTTCCTGAAGAAAACGCACCTTATTGTTTCAGTCCCGTCATCTAAAACAGCATTCAGGACATAAGCATAAGATGGCATGACATTTCCATGCTCGGAGCAGACAAACAAATCAACTGAAGGCCTTGCTCTTTTGCTGCATTTGGGACAAACTTCATAAAAGCGAATATCAAAAACCTGTACAATTGTTCCAAGCAATTCTACATCATTGTCATTTTCGTTCAAGTCCTTTATACCTTTTCTTGTACCTTGCTTTAGTTCAGCAGCAACTTCATTTATGGTTTCGCCCTTGGGATTAATAATTAATTGGCTTCTGTCATTCAAGTGTATTTCTTTTCGTCCATTGTTTTCCCGAACATATCCGCCAAGTATCTTGACTATAAATCCCTGGCCGAGATTTGAAACATTTTCAGCCTGAGAGCCCCACATCACAACCCTTATTGCGCTAGTCTCGTCTCCAATCAATATGGAAGCAACTTTGCCGCTTCTTGTCTCGTTAGAGAACTCCTTGATTTCATAAACCTGCAATACCTTTCCAATTGTCTCGACATCTCTCATTCCTGTCAATATGTTCTTGATCTGAAGTTTTCCGCTTAAAGGCTCAAAAACTTTTACGCCGAGTTCATTTGCGACAATGTGGGCAGCGCCTTCCCTACTTATCAAGCCTGACAACTGTTTTAATTTCCTCTCGACCCTTTCTTCTATCTCAGTTGTCGTCATATTGGTTTTTTCATTTATCTTTAGAACTATCTCTTCATAAGGTATTTTTATCATAGAATGTAGTTTTAAGGAAATGTTTATAATAGTTTTGTTTTTATGGAATTATGATTGAAACTTTATCAGACTCGTATTTGTATTCGTTAGATTTCTCATCAAATGCTGTGACTGCAAAATTATAGTTTTGCCATTTTTCCAAGCCTATTATATTTTCAATGTCAAATTCGCATGCTAATGAGCCGATAATATCGCATTTGGCATCTTTTGCGGCTATCTGCTTGGTTCCGTAGCCTATTTCAAGCTGCGGCAATATATCGGATGTTGATTTTTTGTAATAGACATTAAAACCAGCAATATCATTGTTATTTGTCCCGTCAATATTCTTCAGGGGCTTGTTCCACATTATTTTTGCTTTTCCTTCCAAAATTTGGGATTTTAATTCTGCAACTCTGCCTGGCGCCAGATCATCTATTGAAGCTGATTTATAATAATTTTTATCCAGTCTCAAAACATACGCGTTGCCTTCGCTGGATTTATCATTGGAGATTTCCCCTTGTTCATTCGCGCCTGTTACTGCAAAATTATACTGCACATCATCTTCAATATTATTGACAACATAAATTAACTTGTCCTTATTTTTCCAATAATATAATTTTTCCTTTTCTAGTATATTGTTATAAATTTCATACTTGCATGGCGCGTCCAGATTTGTGCATTTCTCCAGATTTATATTTTCAATTTCCTTAAATCCTTCGCTTGGAACAGATATTTTTTTTAATTTCAATATCATTTTTAACGTCGTCAATTTTCTCGTCTATGAAATCCTTCTTTGAAAAATAAATTGAATAAGAATTAACATTGTTTTCTTTCGGCTTGCTCCACAGAAGGATTATGGATTTTTCCGCTTTTTTAGCGTCATAAGCCATTAAGCCCTCAATTGGCTTAGGCACTGCTCTTGGAAATATTATGGCAAATTTATAGATTATGTCTCTTGGCTTAACCAATCCATCGCTGCTGTCATAAGTAACCGCTTGTTTTCCAGAATTGACGCAGAATTTTATGCCTTTTATTTTTGGAAGGTCTATTATTATGTTTGCCGGTTCACTGGGTATTGAAAATGACGATTGGTGCGGGTCTTCAATAAATTTTACTGTATTCGATTTATAGAACAACAACAAATTGGAAAGCTGTGCTTGCTTTGAATCTTCTGTCAAGCCTGTAACTTTTATTATAGACGGTATGGTATCCTTAAATGACAAGTCTATTGTGACAGAAGTCAATCTGTTGTCACTTGAGTCCCTGCTTTCGTAATCAGTATAAAGCAAACTGTCTAAAGGTATGTATCTTGTGGCTAAAACTTTATCGTCCTCTATCAACTCTATTTTTGTCCGGCTGTACCAATTTATAAGATTAATCTGGAAATTTCTTATGGATTTCTGGTTGTTGATGTATGTTCTTTTGTCCATTGAAAATCTGCACACTACATTTTCCTGCTCAAGATTAATGCATTCGTCAAGTTTGTCCATAAAATCTATTA
>JAHFQL010000115.1 GCA_023259315.1 Candidatus Woesearchaeota archaeon
ATTCTCATTAAAATCAACAATGGCAGATGCCATCAAAGTATTTGTCATATTGATTTCTCTTTTCTTGTTCTCGCCTTCGTACTTCACTTTTGGCTTTGCTACAGGGCCTTTGCTTCTTGTCTTAAAAGGCAAATCATGGATTAAAAAGCACTTGAAAGAAAAGCAAAAAAATTGAACTTCATCCACGATAATTTTCCATCTGGATTTTATTTTGATATAAACATTACCCCCCCTTTATCTTTAAATGCCTTGTCGCCAGTCACAAATTTTAGATTATTTTCCAAAGCAAAAATATATCCAACACAATCAAATATTGATAGATTTTCCTTTTTATGATCTATTCTGTATTTCAAAGCTGTGATTAGAATTTCTCTGCTGACATTGTGGCAGAACACAGCTAATTTTTTATGCCAATAAATTGCCTTATCTTCTTTGCCATCCCTGTACAAAACAGAATAGTATTCTGCCAAGGCAAAATCTGTTATTAGGATATCATTATTCAGAAATTCTACAAATTTTGGATTTCCATCACCAATTTCAGCAAGTGCGTAAGTATCTAAGCAGAACATTTTAAATGTATTTGCTCTCTTTTCCGCGGATTTCTCTCAATAACTGTTCCGTGGGCTTGCTTAACTTTGCTGAACCAAACAATTCTTTCAAAGGATTATCTTTTGGTTTTATATCGAAGATGACTTCCTGGTCTTCTCGCAACTTAAGATCCTTAACAACGTTTTTGGGTATTACTATCCCAAGCGAGCTTCCCCATTTTCTTGTTTTTGAGATTATCATTTTAAGTTATATTTCTAATATAATAATTATATGTAAGATATAACTAATATAAAAAGGTTGTGGTTTTTGAGAAGATTTTACTGTACGTAATTTTTATTTTAGAGTATTCCGATTTACTTTTCCCGACATTAGGACTAAATAATATTTTTAGGGAAGGTTTCTAAGCCACCTATACACTGCTTGAAATTGTTTTTTTTCAAATTCATCAGGATTGCCAAGGCATTTAGTCTTTACAAACTTTTTATTTTCATCATATATATTCCAAATAATATGCTTGTACGTTTTTCCAATAGCACCTTTATCTGAAATTGTTGTTTTTTCCACATAAGCATTTACATATCCTATTCCAAGAGTACTCTCAATACCACCACAATAATAATAGTTTAAGTTTTCACCTTCTTTTATACCTTTTCTGCAAGCGGCAGAACCTTTTATAGTCCATCCCCCATAGGTTTTGTCTTGAATGTGAAAAACCAGCTGAGAATTATTCTCAATTGTAACATTAATTTGAGGGCAGTTTAATTGATTAAGAGAATCACAACCAATTAAAATTAACATAGAACTTAATGTAAAGTAAAAATAAATGAATTTATGATTCATGTTTAAATCTTCTCCACAACCAGTTTTCCTTTCTCAACTTTAAGGACAACTTCATCATTCTCGCCGAACTTGGAAATGTCTGTGACAATTTTCGGCAACAAAATTCTTGAAGCCCTGAAATCAAGGTTGGTTATTATCTGCTGCGCCATCTCATTGTTTAATCCCAAGTCTTCAAATATTTTCAAAGTTGCCTCATCCCTGTCCCTGGCTGAAAATATTTCTGACTTCTGAGATAAGTATTTGGCAATCTTGTCTGCAACATTCATGCTTGTCGCTTTTGTTATGCCCTGCAATCCCGGACTTAAGTTAACTTCAATCACCAGAGGGCCTTTGGGGCTTTCAAGCATGTCAACAGCGCAAACCTCTGCCCCGATTGATATTGCTGTGTCAATTGCGATTCTTTTCGTTCTTCCGTCAAGCACGCATGCCTCTCCTGTGCCGCCTGCATGTATGTTTGCTCTCAATTCCCCCTTGACGGCTTTCCTTCTCATGGACGCCACTACATCATCTCCCACAACTAAAGCTCTAACATCAACGCCGCCAGTCTCTATGTACTGCTGTATCAAAAATGGCTGCTTCAAGGCAATCAAGGCATCAAGCATCGAGGACGCTGCCGCGTAACTTTCCGCAAACATGACGCCTTTTCCTCCTGTACCGTGCGGAAATTTCAAAACAATTGGGTATGTGACCTCATTCAATATTTTCTTTGCTGCCCTTGTCGAAGACGCAAAATAAGTGGTGGGCATTGGGATGTTGAAGTGCTGCAGCGCAAGATGCGTCAGTAATTTGTCGTGCCCCAAAGTAAATGTCTCTGCCTTGATGGGCATGTAAGAGTTCCTGTACAAAGTCCGTGTCACAGACCTCAGCAATGGAGCATACCTGAAAGAGCCTCGGGCATAAATGCAGCTGTATTGCGGCAATTGCCTTCCCTCATACAAAACATCAAGTTTTCCCGCGCCTAAATTAACTTCAACATCCCTTAAGTCTATATTATCAACAGAATCAAAGTAATTCTTCATTGCCTCAACTATCATCAGCGAGCTTTTGCTTCCTAATGACATGACTGCTGCTTTCATACAACTGTTCCATCACAACTAACTTTTTTTTGTTTTTGCATTTTATTTTTTAATTGAAACTCTTCATTTTGTAGGGTCTATCAAGAAACCATCTTTCAGGATGTTCTGGCCAATCAGTATCCTGTATTTCATGTGGGCCCTGTCCGCTAATGTAAATTCTGATTTTAATCTTTTCCCTGCCAATTCTATTGTGGCCTCTATTATCGGCCTTAGTTTTGAGCCATGCGCTGATTTCACCAATTTTGATTTAATAACAGGCCCCAGTTTCAATTCTGCTGCAAGATTTGTATCGATAGAGCTTTTTGTAGCGCCCGTGTCTATCTTGGAAATCACATTTTTCTTTGTGCCGTCACAGTAAATATTGACTTTTTCCGCAAGCCCTATGACGGTCTTCCCATCAAGAACTTTGTATTTCCCCATCTATGTTAAACCTCGTAGTCTTTAAGTATTTTATCCCCTACTCAAGTGTAAAGGCAATTACGACATTCATCTATCCGTGATAGCTTAGCTTCACATTATTGCGGTCGTATTCAAGGC
>JAHFQL010000116.1 GCA_023259315.1 Candidatus Woesearchaeota archaeon
TCCTTGAAAAGAATGCATTTGCCTTCCATTACAGGCAAAGAAGCCTCTGCCCCTATGTTGCCCAAGCCAAGAACAGCTGAGCCGTCTGTGACAACAGCGACAGAATTAGCTTTCATGGTATAATCATAAATGCTTTTTGGGTTTGAAGCTATTTCCTTGCAAACCTCTGCTACACCTGGCGTGTATACTAGACTTAAATCCTCTTTTGTCTTGACTGCCACTTTTGACTTGACTGCCAGCTTGCCTTTATGCAGCCTGTGAAGTTTTAGAGCTTCCTCTTTTAGGTTCATAATAGAAAAAGTGACTGAAATGGTGTTTTTAAAGGTTTTCTTGTGTTAGAGGTTGATAACTAAAATTTGCAAAGAACATTGGCTTAATCCAAAGGACTTTTTATGTTTCTGATTGAATTTTTGCTCAGCCTGAGATAAGCCTGCGTTGTGCCTATCTTAGAATGCCCCAGTAATTTTTGCACATAGCTTATATCAGTTCCATTCTCAATCAAATGAGTTGCATAGCTTGTCCTTAAAGTATGGCAGTGGGCGTTTTTTGCAATGCCCGCTTTCCTGACAGCATTCTTGACTATCAGCTGGGCTGTCCTGCCGCTGATATGGCTTTCTTTCCTTTGCGCTGACCCAAACAAATATCCATAGGTTTTGCCGTTTACGAATCTAATAAAATCGCTGATGAATTTCTCTGACAAATTTACAATCCTGTCTTTGTTTCCTTTGCCGCTTTTCACATGGAGTATTTTGCTATTGCTATCAAAATCCTCAATTTTAACCTGTATTGTTTCGCTTAATCTCAATCCTGAGCCGTACATGAGCATAAGCAGCAATCTATGCTTCTTGTTCTGCAGCGATTCTATCATTCTGAGTATTTCACCTTTTCCGAGCACAACAGGCAGCTTGTTTGATTTCTTTGGGTATTTAAGATTAAATTTTCTCTTCAAAACATCCTCGTAATAGAATTTCAAAGCTGCGCAAACAAGATGCCGTGTGGCAGATGATTTGTTTTTGTCATAAAGGTAAACAAGATAGTTTTCAATATCCTTTTTATTGACATCTTTGGGAGATTTTTTTGCAAAATCCAGAAACTTATCATTTACATAAAAATAACTATCTATTGTTCGCCTGCTGAATCCCCTTATCTTCATCTCATCCACAAGTATCTTAAAATCATTCATACAGTGCTTATGGTTTGTTTTAGTTTAAATAGTATGCGCCAGCGTATGTCCAGTGGTTATTTTCATATATAAAAACAGCCTAACACTCATTTAACGCAATTAAAACTGCGTCAAACAGGTGTTATACGTAAGTTTTGAATTCCCAATTGCATCGCAAGTGATAGCAATTTTTCTCGATGATAATTTTCAAAATCATCAAAGATTTGTGAAAACAAAAATTACAACAACAGCTATGGCTTCGACGGTCAAAATTTCTCTGTGAAATTTTGCCCTACTCGACACCCCGTAGGGGGCAACCCCCGTCTCGCCTCGCCATGTTGTTGGAACTTTTTCCTAAAGGTTATCTTCGAGAAACTATGGGCTAACGCCAAAAATTCTTAACGCACGTTCTTCGCATAATGCCGAGCATTATACGGCTTCGCCTAACTTTTGAAAAGTATTTGATGTAACACAAGAAATGTTTTTATACTTGCAACATACTGTTGAGCTATGAAGATAAAATATAAGGAAATCCTCTATTCTGCTATAATCTTCTTCATATTCTATTTTATAGCAGCCATTATCATTGTAATAGACAGATTTTCTGGAGGATTTTCCCAAGGCATTTTTGGTTACTTTATATTTGCTCCTGGATTTTTTGGAATAGATGTAATAAGAACTGGATTATATCTAGAATTAATATATCTTGTATTTATTAGCATAATTTCATCATTCTTATTGTCGTCATTAGTTAAAATCTATTGCAAAAAGAGAAAAATCAAATTCTCAGTCAAAAAAGTCATTATAACATTATTGGTGATAATTATTTCAATTGCATTATTGTTCACACTAAAATCTTGGCTTGGTGGCACTCCTAAGTATATATCGATTGAGGTAAGAGATTCGGAAACTAATGAAATAATAAATGATGTACACATGCAATTTATAGGATGGAAAGGTAATTTTTTAGATGAATTACCCTGTAAACAAGATGTTGTACTTAAAGATGGAAAATTAAGAAAATTTCAATTTTTCTCAACTGGATTTTCAAGTTATTTCAATGATGAAAGATATTATCAAGAATATTTTGACCATAAATTTTTAACAACAGATATAATTTATTTAACAAAGAAATCAAATATACAACAGCTTCCTGGAAATTATGAGGAAACACTAACATTTTCACACGACTACTTCGTAGGATGTATAAATGGTAATCCAGTTGGTTTTGATTTTTCAAGAAGTAGGCCTGTAGATGCTGACAGTAGTGATATAATGTTAGATGTTTCATGTAAAGAGCTGACTTTTAAGAACAATGACAAACTTATGCAAAAATCCAATATAATCGCTGTTGGTAACGCCAGTATTTTATTAGACACGAAACATCGTTCCTTTTTTTCTTTAACAGAAGCGCCGAAAAGTGGTTTTGAAAAATCTGCAAAAGCAGAAATGGGAAATAGTTACTTTGTAAAAACTAGAGAAGGAAATTATGCTAAATTTAAGATTGATATTCTAGGCAGTTCCTTTGGTCATGATACAAATTACTCCAAATTTACTATTTTTTGGACTTATCAACCTGATGGTTCAAGAAATTTGGCTACAGAAGACTATTTTGTTTTCCCTTGGGCTATGGGAAACTATTGTAAATAATTATACTTTTCAAAAGTACGAACGTGCTAAATTTTTAGGAATTCAAAACCTCCGCTCAACATCAAAGTTTCGCTACGTATAACGAGGGTTAAACGGTTGCGGTGCTCGAGCCATCAAAGGCTCTCCGCTCCTCACCCAAATAAATTTCCACCTCTCA
>JAHFQL010000032.1 GCA_023259315.1 Candidatus Woesearchaeota archaeon
ACAAATTTATACCTCTTTTCCAATCTACGCTCATGTGGGCACTTCCCCACCCTCACGATTTTCTCATTCAAAAAATCGTGTGGGGAAACCCACTAATATAACTTTTCAATAACGCCTATTTTAAAGAGAAAGTTATATAAATGGATAAAAGTTACATAATGATTTATATTGGTGGTAAAAATAGCAAAAATAAAAGAACCGACTAGCAAATTCATCAAGATTAGATGCCCTAAATGCAAGAATGAGCAAATAACATTTGGAAAGACTGCATCCAAAGTTGACTGCTTGGTTTGCGGAAAAGTGCTTGCAGAGCCAACGGGTGGAAAAAGTAGGGTAAAGGCAAGGATTCTGGAAGTGCTGGAATAGTTCTAAAATGCTTTTCAAAAAAAAAGATTTCCCGGAAGAAGGTTATTTAGTTCTCTGCACAGTGACCAGCGTGCAATTCCATTCTGTTTTTGTAGACATTGATGAATACGGCAAAAGCGGCATGATACACATCTCTGAGATTTCTCCCGGAAGAATAAGGAACATAAGGGATTTCGTTAAGGAAGGCAAAAAGATTGTTTGCAAGGTCCTTAGGATAAACCAGGAAAAAGGTTATATCGATTTGTCTTTGAGAAGGGTCAATGAGTCAGAAAAAAGGAGGAAAATCGACTACATTAAAAAAGAGCAGAATGCAGAGAAAATCATAGAAATCGCAGCAAATAAAATCGGAATTCAGATAGAGCAGTTATACAATGAAATATCGGGCAAAATAATGAAAGATTATAATTCTCTTCATGAATTTTTTGAGGAATCGGTAAAAAATGAAAAATTGCTGGAAAGTGTGATTGAAGACAAAAAACACTTGAAAGTGATAGATGAGACTTTAAGACAAAGGATAAAGCCATCTGAAGTGGAAATCAAGGGAAAACTCAAGATAACAACATTCTCGCCAAACGGCATAGGAGTAATAAAAGATTCCTTGAAAAAAGCCGAAGATTCTGTGAATGGTAAAATCACAATAAATTATCTTGGATCGGGAACTTATAGGTTCATGATAAAAGCTCCTGATTACAAGGAAGCTGAGCGGCTGATGAAAAATGCAACGGAAAGCGCTATGAATTTCATCGCAAAAAATGATGGCACATCACAGTTTAGCAGAGAGTCGGCATGAGACACATTTTAAAGTGCAATAATTGCAATAAATACACAATGAAAGAGGTATGCTCCTGCGGAAACAGGACATTGATTCCAAAGCCGTTAAAATACAGCCCGGATGACAAGTTAGGCGCTTACAGGAGAATGGCAAAACATGAAGTTTACTACAAAAGAGGTTTAATATGAGAGATGATTTTTGGAAAATAACCCAGTTCGGAAAATCACCAAAAATAAGTAATGCGGTTTTTATAGAAGGGTTGCCGGGAATCGGGAATGTCGGCAAAGTTGCTGTTGATTTCCTCATTGACGAGTTAAAAGCCAAAAAACTGTATGAAATTACTTCCTACACATTCCCGCACTCTGTTTTTGTAAACGAGGACAATCTGGTGGAACTGCCAATTGTGGAAATATTCTACAAGCAATTAAACAAAAAAGATATTTTGCTGCTCGGTGGCGATGTGCAGCCTATAGATGAGGTAAGCTCGTACGAGTTTTCTGAGAAGATACTCGATCTAGCACAAAAATTCAATGTTAAAGAAATTATAACACTTGGCGGAATCGGCTTGTCAGACATACCAAAAAAGCCAAGAGTATATTGCACAGGAAACACAAAAAAAATAATAGAGAAATATAAAAGCGAATTGGTTAGCAACAAGCTTTACGGTGTTGTGGGCCCTATTGTTGGAGTTTCAGGGTTGTTGCTCGGGCTTTCCACCAGAAGAAACATAGAGTCAATCTCGTTTTTGGCTGAGACATACGGGCATCCAATGTACCTGGGGATAAAAGGAGCTAAAGAAATACTGAAGGTGCTGAACAAGAGTCTTGATTTAAAAATTGACGTCAATAAACTGGACAGGGAAATAAAGGATATTGAAAGCGAGATAATCAAGAAGACAGAGCAGTTGAGCGATGTCTCAAAACAGATTGCATTAAAAAAGTTTCAGAAGAGGTTTGGCAAAGAAGTTGATTATATAGGATAAACATTATTTGCATTCATTCATAGAGACATTTTTCTGCCTAAAATACAAGCATAATTTCTCAATTTTTTCCTTTAACTGGCTGATTTGCTGGTTCTTTTCCTGTATAAGCCTGAACTGCGCCACAGGACCGTCTATATTGGCTTTTTGGTATTCAATCTCTGACTTAAGAAGGGTTATTTCGTGCACAAGCGCTTCTTTTTCATTATTAAGTTCTTCATTTTGTGCTGCTAATTCGCTGTACTTGTTTTCAAGCACCACTTTGTCCATCAAAGCAATTTCCTTGAGATTATTGGACTTGTTCAGCTTCTGCGCAATCAATTGTGCAGTTATCATTCCCATCTTCTCATCGTATTCATTCTTTTTTATTACAACATTCCTCAGCTCGATTTGGTAGTACACAGTAAACGCAATGAAAAGCACAAGAAAAAAGGCTATTAGTACCAGCAAACTTTTATTGACATCTTTTGTCAGGAATTTCATGCTTATGGAAAAAAAGTTCTAATATAAAAACTTTGTTTATCGAAATGTTTAAATAGTAAACTAAAGGGAATTATTATCAAGGTGCATGATTTTGGGATTCAAAATAAAAAAATTAAAAGCAATGGAAGTTTTGGATTCAAGAGGAAACCCAACAATCGAAACTTGCTTGACTACAGATTCTTGCTGCGTTAAATCCATTGTTCCAAGCGGCGCATCTACTGGAATTCATGAATCTCTTGAAATAAGAGACAAAGACAAGAAAAGATATATGGGAAAAGGAGTTCTGAAAGCTGTTAATAATGTAAATAAAATAATATCAAAAAAATTAATCGGAATGGATTGCAGCAAACAAAGGGAAATTGATAACTTCCTGATTGCGGTTGATGGCACAGAAAATAAATCAAGGCTGGGGGCCAATGCAATCCTATCGGCTTCTATGGCAGTCTGCAAGGCAGGTGCGTGTTGCTATGAAAAGCCATTGTACCAACATATCAAAAAATTATCAAATTCAAAAAATTTATTGCTGCCAATTCCACAAATGAATATATTGGATGGCGGAGCGCATGTGAGAGCAAAAAGTGACATACAAGAATATATGATACTTCCAACGGGATTTAAGAAATTTTCAGATAGTTTAAGGGCAGGGACAGAAATTTATCATACGATTAAGAAAAAAATAATTGAAAAATATTCTTACAAAGCAGCATCTGTAACAGCAGAGGGTGGATTTATAGCACCAATGGAGGGCGTTGAAGAACGGCTGGAATTCTTGATGTCTGCAATCGAGCAATCGGGATATGGAACAAAAATAAAATTAGGTCTAGATTCTGCTGCATCTGAATTTTACAACGAGAAAGATGGAAAATATGAAATATTGAACAAAAAATACGATTCAAAACAGCTGACGGATTTTTACAAAAACCTGGTTAAAAAATTTCCAATAATATCAATCGAGGATGGGTTTTCGCAGGATGATTGGCAGGGCTGGAGCTATTTTAACGAGCATCTCGGCAAAAAAATACAAATTGTTGGTGATGATTTGCTTGTCACGAATATCAGAAGAATTAAGCATGCCATGAACCATAATTCATGCAATGCCTTGCTTCTGAAAGTGAACCAGATCGGGACTATAACAGAATCTTTAGACGCAGCCAATCTATCATTTAAAAATAAGTGGAATGTTATTGTAAGCCACAGGAGCGGGGAAACAGAAGACGCTTTTATCGCAGACTTGGCTGTCGGAATTGGATCTGGGCAAAGCAAATTTGGCGCGCCTGCAAGAAGCGAGAGAACTGCAAAATACAACAGGCTCTTGAAGATAGAAGAGGACTTGGGAAACAAAGCGAAGTTTGCTAAAATTAAATATTAAGACTTTCTTTTACCATGCCTGTAGCCGCCATGATTAGATGTTAGTGGATTTGGAGATTGGGATTTTTTAACCATTTCGTAGGTAATTTTTTGTCCAAAATATTTAATTACTTCTTTGTCTTGCCCAAGTTCATCGATTGATTCACCCCATGAGGCAAATCCAAATCTATTAAAGAGTTAGTCATGAGATTAAGAGTGTTATCGATTTTTTAAATTTTACTATTATCAAATGAGAAATAAAAATCAACAAATTTAAATAAACACCATAAACCATAAGTAAAATATGAAACATCCATTAATAACTTTCACTAGTGATTTTGGAGTGCAAAGTCAGGGCATAGGAATAATGGAAGGGGTAGTGTTGGAAATTAATCCAGAAGCTCATGTGATACATTTGATGCATGGCTTGCCGGATTTTAACTTGCTATGTGCTGCAAGGACACTGGAAACCTTAAGCTATATGCCCATTGGCCATCATGTGTGTATTGTTGATCCTGGGGTTGGCACTAAACGCAAGCCAGTAATAATAGAAACTGGCAGGGGCGATTTCCTGATTGGGCCGGATAATGGAGTTTTAATGTCTGCAACTAAATTTTTGGGTGGCATAAAAAAAGTTGTCGAGATAAAAAATAGGAAATACATGGGGCTGCCAATTTCGCCGGTATTCCACGGGAGGGACATATTTGCGCCTGCAGCAGCCTATCTTTCCAAAGGCGTTAAAATAGAGAAATTTGGCCCAAATATTAATCCAAAAGATTTGGTTAAAGCGCCTTATGAAGAATCTACAGTCAAAGGAGACAATATTTTGGCAAAAATAGTATCCATAAATAAATTCGGCTCATTGCACCTAAATATTGTGCATAATGCTTGGGATAAATTAAAAGTAAAAATTGGTAATTTTGTCAATGTAAAATTCAAAAACAAAATTTTAAATGCCCGATATGCTGCAACATTCGGCGATGTTAATCAAGGTGATCCATTAATATTCAAAGACGATTATGGAAGAATTGAGTTTGCGTTAAATCAGGGCTCTTTTTCAAAAAAATACAGTTTAAAAATTGGAGACGAAATTTTAATAAGAAAAAAATGATAAAATTAGTATTGCTCAGACATGGCCAGAGCACGTGGAACAAGGAAAACAGATTTACTGGATGGACTGATGTCCCACTGACAAAACTAGGCATCAAAGAGGCAAAAAAAGCCGGAAAAATCCTGAAAGAAAACGGATTTGCTTTTGATGTTGTATTTACCAGCATGCACCAGCGCGCAATTGATACAACAAGCATTGTCTTGATAGAGATGAAGTTGAAAGCCCGAGTTTACAAAGCATGGCAACTTAATGAAAGGCATTACGGGGCGCTGCAAGGCCTTAATAAATCAGAGATGGCAGCAAAATACGGGGAATGGCAAGTGCATATATGGAGGAGAAGCTATGATGTGAGGCCGCCTGCGTTAAATAAAACTGACAGGAGATGGTCTGGCCACGATCCAAAATATAAGAATATTCATAAGAAATATTTGCCATTAACCGAATCGCTGGAAGATACTGTAAAAAGAGTAACGCCTTATTGGCAAAGAGAAATCACTCCATTTTTAAAAAAAAGAAAAAAAGTTCTTGTTTCTGGAAGTGGGAATAGCTTGCGGGCATTAGTCAAGATTGTATCTAAAATTCCTGACGACAAAATAGTTTCTTTCAATATACCAACAGGCATACCGCTTGTTTACGAGCTTGATGACAATTTGAATCCGATAAAACATTACTTTCTTGGAAATCCAGAAGAAATAGCTAATGCAATTAAAGTGATTGAGCAGCAGGGAAAAGCGAAGAAATAGAAACTTATGTATTAATTTTTAAGTAGTCACCAAGAGAAATATTTAAATATTGGATGATAATTCTTTGTATAAAATTTAATGAGGGAAATTTAAATGAGTGAAACAATAACTTCAGACAGTGTTGATCATTCTGAATTTGCGCTTGAAATGATTCTAACCAAAGGCTTTGGTATCAGTGATGATTTTACTGGATACAAAGGTGACAAATTTATTTTAAATTTAATGAAGTTCGTAGAAAAAAATTGGGATATTTTTCATGTGCAAGAATATGTAGAAAAAACCAAACGTGCGAATGAATTTATCATTTATAATTCTCTTGGTGATAGGTTAATGATAGGCGAGATATTTGGGTCAAGAGGGTTCTACGCTAAGGTTGAGTATATACCACCAAATGCTGCAAATATTCCAATACCGGTCCCTATAGAATCGGAAGGAGATGGATCTGGCGGAATTAAATTAGTTTCTGCAAACTTGCCACCAAGTGCTTTAAATAGGAAGGCACAAATTAGAGTATCAATTCCACTGAATAAAAGAGTAGAAGGTTTAGAATCAATAGGTACAACGGAATTAAACACAATGAGAGATAATTTGTCGCTTGCTGGATACAAACTTAATGTTTATAAAACCTAGCCGCATCCTCAGGCATGACAGAATTAATAACAAAATTAGTTGAAAACTCAAATCCGCCCCATGTTGAAATTCTTGGGGTTATCTCGATGTGGAAATGCAAATTCTCTCCCTCAGGAGACTGGTGCAAAAAGAAATTGTAGGAAGCGTTAATTTCCTTTAGTTTTGCCAATATTTTTTTCAACGCAACTGCAATGTCATGAAATTCACCTTCTTCAAACTCCTCCATTGTTTTCTTGTGTTTTTTCACAAAAATCCATGCTTCATAATTGAATCTGGAGGCAAAGGGCGCAATGGAAATAATATTTTTAGTCTCAAAAATTTTCCTTTTTGATTTTGACTCAAGTCTTATTATTTCGCAATACGGGCATCTTCCGTATTTCCTAGCAGCTTCCGCTTCTTCCCTTAATAATTCCGGCACCTGCGGCAATGCCATTATTTGGGAATGGCTGTGCACAAGAGAAGTTCCTGCATCTTTGCCGTGATTTTTGAAAATATCAATATATTTTATTCCCTTGATTTTGCTTAATTCTTTTGCCCTGATTTTATAGACTTCGAGCAGTTCTCTTATGTCATTGGCTGGCAAATCCGCAAGCTGTGACTTATGATGGCTAGTTTCAGCAATTATCTCATGAACACCATAAGCATTTCCTTCAGTATAAAATTTCCTTGACTTCAAATAAGGCTTGCCTTTTTTCTCGATTGCCGGAAACTTGTTCAAAAACCATCGCATCTTCCACCTGCCCTTGTATTCAACTCTTCCTATTTCTCTTGGAGTCAGACTTTCATTTCCAGGGCAGAATCGGCATATTTTGTTTTCATCCTTCAAAATCACTTTCTTAAACTCCTGTGGCCTTTTTTTACGGGAAACAGCATAATAAATCCACCTGTCAAGAATGTAATCTTTTCTTATCAATCCCATAAATGATTCATTAAAACGGAATTATTTAAACTTAACGAAAATTTTGACAAAATAATGCGAAAACTTTTAATAGATTATTCATACCACTAAACCTATGGACAATTTGTTCAATCTTAAGGGAAAAACTGCGTGGATAACCGGCGGCAAACGAATCGGCAAAAGAGTGGCAGAAGTGCTTGCCCAGCATGGCGCCGATATTATATTAAGTTACAGCAAGTCAAGGAAAGAAGCGGAACAAGCCACAGAAAAAATAAAAAAATTTGGAGTAAAAACTTTTATTCTTCAGGCCGATGTTTCTTCCAGGCAAGATGTCAAAAACGCAGTTAGCCAGATAAAAAAAGAGTTTAATAAAATAGACATACTGGTTTTGATGGCTTCCATTTTTGAAAAAATTGATTTGATGTCAATTACAGAAGAAGATTTTAAAAAAAATTTTGACGTCCATGTGCAGGGAACTTTCTGGCCGATTATGGAATGCTTAAGCATGATGCCAAAAGGAAGCCATGTGATAACAATTTGCGACAGAACTTCAATCGGCAGCATTTACCCCAATTACCTCCCGTATACAACAGCGAAAGCTGCTGTAGCCCATTTGACGAGGGCACTGGCTCCTGAGCTTGGCGCAAAAGGAATTTTTATCAACTCAATTGCCCCGGGCCCAATTTTGAAAACAGAAGGATTATCAAACGAATACTGGAGAGAGATAAGAAAAATCTCACTCATCAAAAACAAAATTACAGACCAAGAGGCAGTTGAGGAATTTGCAAAATTGGTTTTGTATTTGGCAACAGTTCGCTCGACTGGCTCAATTTATTCTTTGGATTTAGGGACAATGTAGAATAGAGATATATCTAGTGGGCGGGTGATTGTGTTGGTTCACCAAAAAGAGCCCTAAAAAAGCTAACAGCATTTCTATAAGCATGTTTAATGTGTGATGGGAATAGAATTAACTTCATTCCTACATACCCGAGTGATCCAGCTGCGGCAGTATATATTGCCGTAGACAAGGGATCTAGTCCACTTGATTGTGCAAGATAATAACCAGCCATTCCGCCCAAAACTGTAGCAGAGGTCTTGAGCGCAAAGTTTATGGCAGTATATATACCCAAACGCTGAGCAATATCAAATAAATGTTCTCCCCTGGTATCTGATTTTCCGCTTATTGTATCCTCAATACTCATGCTATTGTGAAAATCTGCCCTATTTTTAAATATTTCTATTTTTATTACTATAAAATGGCAAATATTTTTCTTAAGCATTACCATAATATTTAAATCCCAAAGGCATTACCTTATACTATGAAAATTCAATCAATCCAAAATAAAATCCCAAAAGAATTGTATTCAATTCTTGAGCAAGAAATCACTGAGTTAAGGCCTGCGCAGGAAAAATCAATAAAAAAAGGCCTTCTCGACGGCAAAAATCTGTTGGTTTGCACTCCGACGGCTTCAGGCAAAACCTTGATAGCAGAGCTTGCCGCTTTAAAATCAATAATTGAAGGAAAAGGCAAGGCAGTTTATATTGTTCCGTTGAAGGCATTGGCTTCAGAAAAATACAGGGATTTCAAGAGGAGATACGACAAAACCGCAAAAGTTGCCCTTTCTATAGGCGACACCGATTCCTCTGATCCTTATCTCGCAGATTATGATTTGATTGTCACAACCTCAGAAAAACTGGATTCATTGATCAGACATCATGCTCCATGGGTTTCAAACATACGCACAGTCATTGTAGATGAAATTCACTTGTTGAATGATCATGAAAGAGGCCCTACTCTGGAAATTTTATTGACCATATTGAAACAGCTGCTGAAGAATGCCCAAATAATTGGTTTAAGTGCCACTATAGGAAACGCAGAGGAGCTTGCAGAGTGGCTTGACGCAGACTTGGTGATTGATGACTGGCGCCCTGTGAAACTGCACAAAGGAATTTATCTAGACGGAAAGATTGAGTTTTATTGATTTTTTCCAATTCAAAAAATTTATAAATCGTATATAATTGCAATTGGATATGAATTTTAATAGAATCTTGGGGGGATTAGCTGCTATTGTTCTGTATTCCAACATGCCGGCAATTCATGCGCAAGAGCAAAATCATTCAGCTCCGCATGTTCAGGCAGATTACTTAGGCCAAAAATCTGAAGCCAAGCAAAAATATTTAATAAGCATAATTGAGCGGGAAGGGATATTCGAAATAAGCAGCAGTGGAATTCCAAGCCCTGTCGGAGAGAATGATTGGACTAAGATATCAAAACCCGAAGATATTACTTTGTCAGGCAGCCCTGAATTCGTCAGGCAGCAATATGTGTCATTAAGGAAAAAATCCGGAGATTTGGCATCTTTGGACATTATATTAAAGGATCTCACCGATAATATGAAAAAAGACCCATCTTATTTAGCAAATGCTAGCCATCTTAATCTTTATTCTTTGAGCCCTGACCGGCAAGGCAGGTCAATGCTAGCCGTGAATGGAATTATTGATGGTTACAGAATAATTATTACCTCACACGGCCATTACACAGGTGACAGGTTGCAAATAGACGATTTGGAGTACTGCACTGTTGCCAGCAAAGGAGACTTAAAATTAAGGAGAATTGGAAAAGAACTCGATAGGTCTCAGTGGTATATACCTATTGATGGGAACCAAGTGATTCGGCACAAAGCGGAGCTCCAGGGAACAAGATTGTATGAAATCGGCATAAACAGGTTTTCAGAAATGAGGCAAGCAATCATAGACCAAAATATCCGGAGATCCGATCTCACACAAGTCCCAGATTCTCGATAATAACTTTGGAATCAAAAGGTTTTAAGTCCTTGTATTCCTGGCCAACTCCCAAATACAAAATCGGTTTCTTTGTGATGTAACTGACAGAAACAGCAGCTCCGCCTTTCTCATCTATATCTGCTTTTGCCAGGATAATCCCGTCTATTCCAACAGTTTCATTGAAAGTCTTTGCCTGCTCAACACAATCATTCCCGGTAATGCTTTCTCCGACAAAAATCTTCAAGTCCGGCTTCGCGACCCTTATGATTTTTTTCATCTCATCAATTAAATTCTGGTTTGAATGCATCCTTCCTGCTGTGTCTACCAGCACAACGTCAATATTTTTTGATTTTGCGTGCTTTATAGCATCAAATGCAACAGCAGCCGGGTCTGCTCCGTAGTTATGCTTGATTATTTTCACGCCTAATTTGTCTGCGTGCTGCTGTAACTGCTCTATAGAAGCTGCCCTGAAAGTGTCAGCTGCGGCCAAAACACATGAAATCTTCTTTTCTTTCAGCATGTTTGCAAGCTTTGCGATGCTTGTCGTCTTGCCACTGCCATTTATGCCAAAAAAAGCTATGACATAAGGTTTTTCTTTTTTATCATTTATTTCCTCGATTAAATCAAAATCACTGGATTCGAATAAATCTCCTATAGAACTCCTTAAAGTTTCCTGTATTGTTTCCTCGACTTTGGTTCTTTTAATTGGCTTATCAACAAGGTCACTTTTCAAGTCAGTTTTTATTTTTTCTATGACTTCGACTGCAACATTGTTTTCCATCAGTGCCAGTTCCAATTCCCAGAATAACTTTTCAAACTGCTCTTCATTGATTTTTGTGGTTATTATTTTTTCTTTCAGCGCTTCGAAAAATCCTTTCTTCTCAGGCTCTTTTTCAAGTGTCCTTATCGGCTCTTCAAATTTTTCAGCTATTGTTCTTGTCTTAGCTTCAGTTTTTTTTCCTATTGGCTTATGGGTTTCTTTTATTTCAAATTTATGGCCAATAGTTTTTGAAATTTCTTTTGTGCCTGTTTTATGTTTTGATTCTTCTTCTGTCTTAAATTCAGGAATTTCAAATTCGTCTTTTAATGCAGATTTTTCTTTTTTCTCATCTTCAGCATTTTTTTTTTCTTTTCCAACAAACTTATCCTTTAATTTAGAAAAAAATCCAGTGACCTGTGAGCGAGTTCGCTCCTGTGAATGAATCTCACTCGCATTCGACTCTTCTTTTTCCTTTTCTGGTTTTTGTTCTAAGGGCTTCCCTACTATTTCCTCCTCTACTTTGCCCTCTTTCTCAACGCTTTCAGAAATCTTTGATATAGCGCTTTTCAGTTTGTCTTTCAAAAATTTGAACATTTTATTTAAAATCTAAACTTAATAGAATTTATCATTCTGAAACCAATTTTTGCAGCTGCATTTCAAGGTTTCCGGCTCGCTCAGCCATTTTCTCCAGGTCTTCTACCATTCTCCTGTGCAGATTCTTCATCTCTTCAAT
>JAHFQL010000117.1 GCA_023259315.1 Candidatus Woesearchaeota archaeon
TGAAATATACAAAGGAACAATGTGCGAGAATAGCCAAAACAGCTTTTGAAATAGCTATGAAAAGAAAAAAACATGTGACTTGTGTAGATAAGTCAAATGCCTTGTCATCAAGCGTTATTTTCAGAAAAACTGTTGCAGAAATTTCAAAACAATACCCAAAAATTAATATTGATTACCTTTACATAGACAATGCAACGATGCAGATAATAAAAAGGCCTTTTGATTTTGATACTATGGTGACAACAAATATTTTTGGAGATATTTTGAGCGATGAAGCTGCGATGCTCACAGGCAGCGTTGGAATGCTGCCATCCGCATCACTCAATGAAAGAAATTTTGGAATGTACGAGCCAGGCGGCGGAAGCGCTCCAGACATTGCAGGAAAAGGCATTGCAAACCCCATTGCGCAGATACTTTCTGCTGCATTAATGCTTAGGTATTCTTTTAATATGGAAAAAGCTGCTCAATCAATAGAAAATGCAGTCAGAAAAACGCTTCAGGACAGCTATAGAACAAAGGATATTATGGAAGCAGGAATGAAAGAAGTTGGAACAGAAGAAATGGGGGATTTGATTGCCGAAAGGATATAAAAAATAAATTTAAGATATAAACCTCTCAAGTTTTGTTTGTTGTTTAATATTTTTTAATACCTTACTAACATTCAGCAAATAATCAACATTGTAGCTAAATCTTCTTTTAATCAGTTTCCTTGCATATTCTAACATTAATTCTTTTGATGAAAATTCAATCGGATTGCTGCTCATGGCTTTTCTTGTAGCTTCACGAGTGACCCAAACTCCTAAAGGCATTGTGTATTCATCTGTTATGAATCTTAGCGCCAGAACAGATGCCTGCCTTTTCATTTCCCTTAATTTTTCAAGAATTGCAAGCCTTACTGTATAATATCCACCCACAGTATTGTCTGCATAATGCTTTCTTCCATCATAATTTTCATAATCAATTCCATACCTCAATGGCTTGCTAAAATTACAGTTTGGTGGAACATAAGTCTCAAACAGTTCATAGCTCCAGATTTCCGGGAACATCAAAATCAAATAGTAATTTCCCAAATAATTTCCAAAAAATGAATAAGAAGAATTGATTTCACTAAAATCTTTTATTTCATTGATTAAATTTTTTCCAATAATGTCATCGGTGGCTGTTATTGACCATCTCGTGGGTGTAAGCTTCCTGTTAACTTTTAACCCCAAAGTCCCAACACTTAATAATTTGCTTAAAAAATTTTCATCAAACTTGTTTTCATAAAGATAATTTATTGCACTGCCTGCTTTTAAATCCGTATCTTCAAAAACCTTGTAGACTTTTGTGTGTATTTTCGGATTTTCTGTTATTGATGCTTTTTTCAGCCTTGCATTTGGTCCAGTTGGTGCCATGTAAGAATCAAGATTCAGCTTAAATTTTGGCTTTTCCTGCAGTTGTATTTCAACATCAACTGGCTTTGATGACATTGCAATGTCTTGTGATAATTCAAGCAATTTTACTCTTTTTTTAATATTAATATTATACCTTGAATTCAAAAGAGAAGATCGAAAATCAACAATTCTTGGAATTTCATAATTTTCAGCTGACCAATATTTTGGGGCGTCAAAAAGCCATGCATCTTCTCTTTGTTCTGGAGGTGCAAGAATGCCAACATTAACGTTAGGATACCCAAATCGTCCAACAAACGGCGCAACTGCATCGCTTGTAAATTCTTCTTTTTCAAGCGTGTTTTTAACTCTAAATATAGCGTTATTTCTCGCGCATATCGGGCATCTTCCTTTACCACAGTCTCCTAGAGGATCGTAGCCCTTATGCTGTTTAAATGGGATTTGCATAAGTTTCAATAATCAAATATTTAATATAAAGATTGTGGTTTAAAACACAAACACTTAAATAATAAAAATCAAATCTCGGTATTATGGCATTATCGTCAAACCAGATTGAGCAATTAAAGGAGCATTTAGACAACTGCAAAAGGCCATTGTTCTTTTTTGACGATGACCAAGATGGCCTATGCTCTTTCCTTCAATTTTACAGATACAAGAAAGAAGGGAAAGGGATAATTGTAAAGACGACTCCAAGGCTTGGAGCAATTTTTACGAATAAAGTAAAAGAATACCAGCCGGATAAAATTTTCATACTCGACCTTGCGATTGTCGAGCAGGATTTTCTGGATGAAATGAAAGTGCCTGTTATCTGGGTTGACCATCACGGGCCTTTTGAAAGGGACAATGTGAAATATTTCAACCCAAGAGTTTCAAAATGGGAAGACAATCATCCAACTTCTTACATGTGCCATCAGGTTGTCCAGCAGGATTTATGGATTGCTGCTGTTGGATGCATAGCCGACTGGTTCATTCCGCCTTTTATCAATGATTTCAAGAAAGAGTTTCCTGATTTGATTGACAAGCCGTACAAAATGCCTGGCGATATAATCTATGATTCAAGGCTTGGACATTTGATAAGAATATTTTCTTTTGTGCTTAAAGGCAAGACTGATGATGTTATGAAGTGCATCAAAGTTATTGCAAGAATACACAGCCCTTATGAAATACTTAATCAGGAAACTGCGCAGGGCAAGTTTATTTACAAGCGATATGAACAAGTAAATAAAATGTACGAGCCTTTACTTAAAGATGTCTTAAAAACTGCTGAGAAGACAAAAGACAAACTGGCTATATTCAATTATAAAGATGACAAAACAAGCTTTACAAGCGATTTGTCAAATGAAGCTATTTATAGATTTCCAAATAAAATAATATTGATTGCAAGAGAAAAAAACGACGAGATGAAATGCTCGCTTCGCTCAAGCAAAACTGTTTTGCCACCATTGATTGAGAAATGCTTTGTTGGGTTGGACGGCTATGGTGGCGGACATGAGCATGCTTGTGGCTTGAACATAAAAACAAGA